>JBARBX010000379.1:0-11053 GCA_049793535.1 Steroidobacteraceae bacterium
CGGTTGTTGACCCGCGATTATGCGGCACACTTCGCGACGACCACCAGCCATCTCATCGATGATGCGTCGCGCGATATCACCGATCCGGCAATTCGCTTGCAGGCGCTTCGCCTCAAGCTCGGCGCCGTCGCGGAAATCACCCGCACATCGACCGGACTATCGCCGATGGGAAGTCTGCTCGACACGTGGGCGTTTTCCCTGCAGTTTCGTGATTTTCTCGCCGGCGGCGCCGGTGCGCACCTTTTGGGGAACGCCCAGCCCGAGGTGAGCCGTGGCGCCGCAAGCCTCGCCGAGGATGCCGACGCGCTCGCCCGCAAGGTGTCGGGCAGCGACTACTCCCGGTATCGCGCCTTTGTCTCCGGATACGCCGAGCGCAACCCGCTGCAAGACGCAGATTTGGTTCGACCGTCGGTGCTGGCGGCGTGGATACTCGAAGAGTCCGACAAGAATCCGCTGCGCGCCGAGGGTACCGTGGCCCAGGCACTCGGAGATGTCTCTGATCGGATGCGCATCTACAGCGAACGAGTCCCCGCCATGAGCCTGTGGCAGGCCGAGCTGGCGCTCGACCGCGCCGGCTTCGACAATGCCTCGTATCGTACGGCCCTTCGCAACATGGACGCCCAGCTCGAGCGAATCTCCAAGCTCGCGGATACCAGCCCCGAGTTGGCGCATGAGGCGATCGGCGAATTCCGCCGCAGCCTGCGAGAGTCCTCCGACCGGCTGGACGCTTCGTGGATGCAAATGCTGCGGACATTGCACACCGAGCGTGAAGCGCTCGCGGCAAATATCGCCGCCGAAAGGGAAGGCGTCACCGCGGCATTTGACACCGAACGTGCCCGAATCTCCGAGGACGCCGCAAAAATTGCGGCTGACGCGGTCGACACCTCCTGGCGCGAGCTGCGCAAGCTGGTTCGCGAAGCGCTGCTGCTGACGATCCTACTGGTGGTGGTGGTGCTCGGCTTGCCGTTCACCGCCGGCTACTGGGTCGGACGTCGGCGCGACGCTGTCGCGCGAAGCTGACGCCGGAAGCCTCCGTCAATGCTGTTGGCCCGCCTGAGTGCCGGCACTCGGGACTAGCAAGCCGATCTCTTCGACGTCAAGACCACCGGTCGCGGAGCGCAGCGTGGGTCTCCTAGTCAAACCAGCGCAATGAACAATGATCTTGGCAGAATCAGGTTTCACTTTAGTTTAACTGCGGGCGGTTCTGATTTTGTAACCCGTTGAAAGTATTACTAAATTGGTTGCCGAGTGAGGTCATGCCCGAGGCCGACGTGTAAAACCGAGAACCCGGCTGTAGCAACGAGCCTGCGCGATCCACTAAGGTGTGGCGATAAATAGTGGTTTGGTACATCGCAACCCGGATGCAATCATGTTCCTCACCCGCCTAAGCGTCTCGGCTAGGTTCCTCCTGGTGCTGGCCATCGGCTTCACCTTCCAGGCCGGCATTTCCATTGTGTCGCTGCTGGATCAAAGGAATGCCCTGATGCAGGACCGGGCGAGCGAAGTCAAGCATCTGCTCGAGACCGGGTACAGCGCGGTGGTCTATTACCACGATCAGGCGGCGAAGGGCCTCATCACCGACGCGCAGGCGCGGCGCCAGGCCGCCAATGCTTTGCGAGCCATGCGCTACGATGGAAAAAACTATTTCTGCAACTGGGACCTGAACGGCACCGGCATTTCCCATGGCGGCAGGCCGGACTTGGAAGGCAGGACCTTTGTCAATTCGGCGGACGCGCGGGCGAATCCCATCGTCGCCAGCATGGTGAGTAAGTTGCTGGCGGTGGCGAAGACCGACAAGAAGGAAGGCGCTGTCTCCTATCGCATTCCAAAAGCCGGCCAGACCATGCCGCTTGAGAAGGTCGCCTATACCAGGGTGTTCGAACCCTGGGGATGGTCGATCAGCACGGGTGCCTATACCGACGACATCGAGGACGCGTTCAGGTCCCGGGCCCTGGCGGCACTGTCGGTATTCATCGGCCTGATTGCCCTGGCCAGCGCGATTACCTACATCATCGGCCGCGACTTGGCGCAGGCGATGAACCGCCTGTCGCGTCGGGTCACCAGCGTCGCGAGGGGGGAATTGGATGATGAGGTACCCGACGTCGACCGGGGCGATGAGGTCGGTGTCATGGCGCGCGCATTGATGGTCCTGCGCGACACCAGCAGGGAAGCCGCGGAGCTCAAACTCGATCAGCTCACCGGCCTGCCCACTCGCAAGCTGTTGATGGATCAACTCAAGCGGGCGAAGGCGCTCAGTGCCCGCAGCGGCCACTACGGTGGGTTGATGCTGATCGATCTGGACAAGTTCAAATTGTTGAACGATACGCATGGACATGATCTCGGCGACATGCTGTTGCGGGAGGTGGCGCGACGACTGAAGGCCGGCTTGCGCGAGGGGGACACGGTGGCGCGTCTCGGCGGCGATGAATTCGTCCTGGTCGTCGTCGATATCGGTCAAAGTGAAGCCGAAGCCGCCGCCGCCGCGGAATCCATCGGCAAGAAATTACTGGAGCTGCTCAGCCAACCCTACCATCTCGGCAACCTGACCCACGCCAGTGCGGCAAGCATCGGCATCACGCTGTTCAAGGGCGATGAAGTTTCCGCCGATGATTTGTTGAAACAGGCCGATCTTGCCATGTATAAATCCAAGGATTCCGGCCGCAACGTCTACCGATTCTTCGGGCCGCACATGGAGACCTCAATGCTCCAACGCGCGGAGCTGGACAAGGAACTTCGGCAATCCCTCGCCGACGGGCAGTTTCAACTCTACTACCAGCCTCAGGTGGGGCCCGAAGGTGAACTCATCGGCGCGGAGGCATTGGTGCGTTGGCAGCACCCGCGGCGAGGATTGGTGGGGCCGAGCGAATTCGTCGCGGTAGCCGAGGAAACGGGACTGATCCTGCCATTGGGCCAATGGGTGCTTGAGACGGTATGCAAACAGCTGACGGAGTGGGCGACGCGGCCGGGGACCGCCGGGCTCAGGATCGCCGTCAATGTCAGCGCCCGCCAGTTCCAGCACGCCGAATTCGTCGAACAAGTACTTTCCACCCTGCGCGGCACGGGCGCCAATCCGCATCGACTGACGCTGGAGTTGACTGAGAGCTTGCTGGTCCACAATGTCGAGGATGTCATTGAAAAGATGTCGCAGCTCAAGCGGGAGGGGATCAACTTCGCGCTCGACGATTTCGGTACCGGCTATTCCTCGCTGTACTACCTCAAGCGCTTGCCCCTCGACCAGCTGAAAATCGACCGGTCGTTCGTTCGCGACGTGCTGACCGACTCGGACGACGCCGCGATCGCCAAGACGATCGTCGGATTGGCCCAGACTCTGGGATTGAAAGTCATCGCCGAGGGCATAGAGACGGCGGAGCAGCGGGCTTTTCTCGCCAGTTCGGGTTGCCATTGCTACCAGGGCAACTTCTTCAGCAAACCCCTGCCATCGCACAGCTTCGAGCAGTTCGTCTCCCACTGGTCTCAACCCAGGCAGTCATCGTCGACCGTTTGGGTGGGGGGCCTCCAGGCAGAGCCGATCGACTGACGATTGACCGGCCCGGTGACGTTGTCTCGCCGCCGGCGTATGCTTCACCCGCTGGGTATCCCGGCCTGCGCCGCCGTACCTCCGAGGGGGAGACAATGAACAAGAAATTCATCATCGCCTGGGTCGTACTTTTCGTCGCGTGGTTCATGGGCAGCTTCGTAGTGCACGGTGTGCTGCTGCATGCCGACTACTTGCAACTGACCAATCTATTTCGGGCGGAGGGCGACGCGCAGCAGCACTTCCCGCTGATGATACTGGCGCATGTGATCCTGTCCGGCGCCTTCGTCTGGATCTATGCGCGCGGTGCCGAGGCGAAGCCATGGCCGGCGCAGGGGGTGCGCTTCGGGGTCGCCGTCGCCCTGCTCACGTCGGTACCTACCTACATGATCTACTTCGTGGTGCAGCCGATGCCGGGGAACGTAGTCATCAAGCAGACGATCTTCGACAGTTTGCTGATAGTGATTCTCGGGTTGATCGTTGCCTGGTTGTATCGACGCGAGCCGCACAGCACCATGGGCGGTTAGACACGCTGTCGATAGCTCCCGGCGGGTGGATGGCGCAAGAGGTTCCGTCCCGACGAGCGGGCTGCGCGCCTCGGTTAGAGTTTTGCGGTGAATGCCAGGAATAGTTGCCGACCGAACATGTCGTAGGTGCTGTAGGTGTTGGCCGCTCCGCCAGCCACGACGTACGTGTTCACAACCGGCGGGTCCTTGTCGAGTATGTTGTTGGCACCGGCGCGGATCTGCAGAATGCGGTTGACGTTCCAAGTGACCTCGAGATCCAGATAGTTGAATGCCGGAATTCTCGCATTGACGTAGTCGTAGGCATTATAGCTGGCGTTTTGCAGCGTCGGATCGGAGGTGTCGTTGTCTTCTTCGACTTTGCCGATGTAACGCCACGTCAGGGACGTCGAGACCTCCCAGGCGGTGTCCCAGGTTGTGCGGAACAAATGGTGCCAGTGTGGATTGACTGTCTCGCATGTCGCGCCGAACAATCCGGCGCAATCATAGGTGTGCGCTCCCGGCAAAGGCTGCGTCTCATTGTGCAGCAAGTAGCTGCCGTTCAGCGCGAACGACACTGCACCAACGCCGGGCGGCAGGTCGAGGTGGTAGTTCATCTGCACGTCGACGCCACTGTTCACCGCCGTACCCAGATTGTAATTCTTCTGGATGACATAGCCGCCGCCGGCGACACTGTTGCCGGTCAAGCTGCCGTTGGTGGGCTGGCGCACAATCTGGCTGCAATACACCGGATTTCCGGTATTGCCGCAATCGGACAGCACGACGAGGTAAGGAATCACTCCAATCTCGTCCTTTATCTGGATGCGGTAGTAGTCAATGCTGCCGGTGAAATGCGCAATGGCGCTTGGCGCAAAGTTCACGCCGACAGTGTAGGTATCCGCCTGCTCCGGCTTAAGGGCCGGATTGCCGCTCGTCTCTTCCGACAACTGCGAGGCCACACCCTGTGGAATGGATCCGCTGGCGAATTGCGCGGGCGTTACACCCGTGCGTTCACACTGCAGCAGGGAGAACGTGATCGGCGGGGCGCAGGGGTCGGCACCCACCGTCGTGATTCCGACAATCGGCGGGATGAATGACTCAGCGACGCTTGGCGCACGGATCGCTCGATCATACGACGCGCGTAACCGATAATCCGCAACGGGAGCGTATTGCACCTCGAACTTATAGGTATTCGTCACACCGGCGGTGGAATAATCCGAGCGGCGGTAGCCGGTATCGACCAGCAACTCTTTGACGGCGGCCTGGTTTTGCAGCAGCGGCGCGCGCAGCTCGATGAACTCCTCCGCGACCGAGATGGTGTTGTCGATCGGCGCCACGGCGCTGCCAAATCCGGACAACAGTTGACTTTCTTCGGCCGCATCCGGCAGCAAGTATTCACGGTCGCTCCGGTGCTCGAATCCGATGTTCACACCGACACCCTCGGCGGCGAGCGGTGATTGGATTCCATAGTTGCCAAGTTTTCCGGTCACATCGGCATGCAACGTCCTCAACGTCGATGCGCCGTTCGCGGTGCCCAACTCATACAGGTAGTTGAGCTGCTGCGGGGTGACCCCGCCGTCCGAGAAGATGTTGTACGGCACGCAGCCCCGGGTGGCGCCAATGCAGGTCGGGTTCGCCGCGGTGCCCGTCACCAGCAGCGCGTTGGCGATGCTCTGGAAATTCAGGTATTTCCGATTGGAGTCGTAGAACGAGGTGTAGAAATACTGTCCATACGCATCATAGCTCCAGGCGTCCGCAAAATCGCCGCTGGCGCCGACCACCGCGCGGTAGTTGGTATGCTCGAAGCCGGTGAGGCGGCTGCCGCCCTCGACGTTACGGCGGCCAATGGTCACCGGCACGGTTACCGACCCGGGCGTGGCAGTATCGGCCGCGATCTGGGCGGGTGTACAGAGGGTGCCCTGCTGCTGCGCGCTCAACAACGGATTGCTGCAATTGATGAAGTAGTTGCCGGCTCCCGTTGGATCCAGGGGATTGGCGTTTCTGAAAAGCGCCGCCGGCGCGATCTGCTGGTCGGTCTTGTCGTCCATGAAAAAGAATTCAGAGTACGGCCGGAAGGAATCGTTGATGTCTTCGTGCGCCATGAATGCGGCGTTGTAGCGGTCGTCCTCACGCGTCAGGTAGATGTACGGCTGGGAATTGTAGGATGCGGGCGGCGTTGTCGCGACGGATCCGAATGGGACAAAATCATGTCCGGACACGCTGTATGCAGTTTGCGCATTGGGGCCCGCCTGCGGCTGGAAATAATTCGAATTTGTGGAACCGGTGCACGCAAGACCGTCGACCGTGCCGTTGTGGGCGAACACTGGAGATATTTGACAGGCGCCGAAATCGCGGTCGCTGCTCGGGACCGGATCCGCGTGACGATAACTGAAGTACGCCGTGATATTGCCCTTCCCATCCGCAAAGTTGGTGCCCATCAGCATATCGAAGGTGCGGTTACGCCCATCCTGGGATGTACCCGTGGGCGGCGTGTAGCCGAACTGTTCGACCAAACCTTCGACGAACTTGTCGTGGTTGTCGTGCCAGTTCTCGCCGATTTGGCCATCCACCTGGAACCCTTCGAAGTTGCGCTTCATGATGAAATTAACGACGCCGGCAATGGCATCCGATCCGTAGGCTGCGGACGCGCCGCCGGTGACGACTTCGACCCGGTCGACCAGCCCCGCCGGAATCTGGTCAAGGTCGGGCGCCGGCTGCGCGATCGCCGTATTCGGCGAACCGACACCGAGGCGGCGGCCGTCGATCAGCACCAACGTGCGGCCCGGCCCGAGTCCGCGCAAGTCGGCGGTGGCGACGCCGCCGGCGGTGGTCAAGCCGGACGTGCCGTTGCCCAGATCCTGGCCCAGATCATTGGTGAGTATTTGCGGGAGCTGGCTGATGATATCGGTGATATCGGTCTTTCCGGACACCTGAATGGATTGCGAAGAGAGCGATACGATCGGGCTTGTACTGACTTCATTCGCGGCCCCGATGCGCGACCCTGTGACGGTGATCTCATGCAGCGCTTCGGGTTCCGGCGGCGCCGCGGGAGCGGGCTGTGGCACGGAAGTCGCGGCCGCCTGCGCCAGCAGGTACCCTCCGGAGGCGCGGCTTTGCGCATCCTTCGGCACATTCGCAGTGCGGGCATCGTCGCGAAGACTCTGCAACGAGACCCCCGCCCCATCCGCCGGCGAGACGCCGTTCAAGGGAACAACGGTCACCGTCTTTTCGTCCAGATAACGATACGTCAAGCCTGTTCCCAGGAGCAATTGATCGAAGGCCTCGTCGGCGGTGATATCCCCGTCCGCACCGTGGGTCCCCACACCGCGAACGATGTTGGATAAGTACAGCACCTGCAGGCCCCGGCTTTGTGCGAGCTGCTTGAGCGCAGGGCCAAGACCCTGCGCCGCGATGTGTGTGGGTTTTCGAATCGCGGCATCGGCACTGTCTGCGACCGAGGAGTCAACGAGAGAAACGCAGATGGCAGTTGCGATAACCGCCATACGCATAAACGCTCCCGCACCTCTCGAGAGGTTGTTAATGCCAGCCGGCCGACATGGCCGCGAGCTCTGATAACGGTAGAGCGTTGTCACACAAAAAATGGGTATGTTCAGTGCGGATCGCGCCGCACGACGCGCACTTGATTCTCCGTTTCGATGACTTGGACCAAAGCCTGACTGCGCAGGAAGTTGATGAGCGATGCTGGATCGGTCGAGGAATACCCGCCGCTAATTTTGATCTTCTGCAATTCGGGATCGCGGATCGTCAAGGGCCGCCGGCTGTACCGATTGAATTCTTCTGCAACTTCGCCAAGGGGTGTTTCCTCAAAAATGAGATGCTTCTGCACCCAGGCGGTTGCCACCGAAGTGTCGGTCCGCGTGGGCTTGGTGGCGGCATGCGGAGAGACGGTGACCTGCTCACCGGCCGAAAGCACAATCGCCGGCGAGCTCGCGCCGCCGGATTCATCATAGGTCTCCACCCGCCCTTCGACCACCGTCACCACCGTCGCGGTCTGCTTCTTATAGACGTCGAACTCGGTTCCAAGAGCGCGTACTTGAGCATCACCCGCGCGCACTACGAAAGGGCGTTGCTTATCCTTGGCAACACGAAAAAGCGCCTGGCCCTGGAGGAGCGTCACGTCGCGCCGATGCGCGGTCAAATGGAACTCCACCCTCGACAAGGCGTTGAGCTCGACCGCCGACCCGTCCGCAAGTTGAATGGTTCGCTGTTCGCCGATCCCCGTGGCGTAGTCGCCGTCGTAGTCGCTGCCGCCCCACAGTCGAACTATCACGGAAGCGAGCAGGATTAGAGCGGCGGCGCCAAGCGCAATCGGACGCGACCGCCGGTGCCAATGCAGCCGCGGAACCGTTGCGATCGGCGGATTGGGCGCACCGCGGCTACCTGGAGATATGGCAATGACATCGCTCTCTTCCCGGGCGCGGGCGATCAGGGAGGCAATGTCGATCCTGCCTTCGAGGTCCGAGGTCGGGAGCTCCGCCCACGCACCGGATATCTCGAGATACGCTTGGATGTGCTCAGGCGAACGCCGCAACCACTCGATGAAATGTACGCGCGCCGCGCCGCTCACGTCGCCGGCGCGAAATTCGACAAACCAAGCCGATGCCTCGGCGATGATGGCCGGATGGAGCTTCCCACCGGTTAGATGAGTCTTGCCGCTCGGAGTTTTCGGCTTCATAGGGTCGTTGAACTCGCGGTCGCCCGCATATTGCGGCAGTGCTCCACACCGCGAGCGAGATATTTCTTGGCGGTCTCGCGCGATACACCCAATTGGTCTCCCACCTCCTGCACGGAATAGCCCGCCACTCGGTGCAGCACGAGCGCAGCGGCCACGCGCGCGGGCAGGCGCTCGAGGATTCGTTCCAGTTCATCGAGACGCTGCGCCTGAGCGACCTGATCCGGCGGATCGTCGTGCGAGGAGGTCCTGAGCTCGGACAAGACCTCTGAAATATCAACCGAGACCGGTTCGTTCGAGCGCCGCATCGCGTGTTGGTGAATTACGTGACTGGCAATCGTGAAAAGATAGGCTTCCGGACTGCGAATGCTCTCCGACCCCTCGACGCGCAATAGGCGCAGAAATACCTCTTGAGCCAGGTCCGGGACGTCGGCGGCGTTGCGCAGCCGTACCGACAGAAAGCGGCGTAGCCGTCGCCCATAAAGCGCGGCCATGCTCGCCACAAAGCTCCGATTGTCAGGTGCGGCCACGGCGATTCAACTCATGTCGAGTACTCCCTCGGCATTAGAGCGCGTTCCGTATGAAAGTGGGTATGCCACGCTCAATGCACAGCGCAGCGTTCGGTGCCGATCTGCACCCGGCGAACTCACGTAACTATTTGATTTTGAACAGGAACCCAGAGCATATCGATCGATGTCATCGCTACAGCGCGTAGTGCTCAGCGTCCGCGATCGCGTAACGTGCATAGAAAAAGTCTCGAATCCTCGATACGCACTGGCCGGACCATGCGAGCACCACGAAATAGTCCGGCCGCGTATCGGAACGTTCCTGTTGTTGTATAAGCACGGCCGGCCGTCCTTCGACGACCCCCGGCCACGCCTTCCAACCCTGCCTCTCCCCGTATCGCGCAAAGTAGTTGCCGACGGCCGGACCCTGCAGCTGCAGGCGACTCACCAGATCGAGCCGCACGTCGGCCGCAAGCAGCGTGCGCAGCCGGTCAAAGTCGCGCGAATTGAACAAGTCGACATACGCTCGCAGCAACTGTTGTTCCGCATCCGGCAACGGGGCTCGCGTGGCCGTCCCGGTCGGCTGGCTGCCCAACTCGCGCAGGCGGCTGCGGCCGCGCTGTAGGATCGACTTCACCGCCGGCACCGTGGTGCCGACAATTTCACCGACCTCCTCGGCGGAATACTCCAGCACATCGAAGAGAATGACCACACTGCGCTGCGATGCAGGCATTTGCATGAAGGCCGGCAGCAACGCGGCTGCCGCTTCGCGCCGCGCATGCTCATCGACGGGATGAACGATTAGGTCCACGTCGTCCTCGCTTTGCGTGCCCGCGCGGCGCGCTCGACGCCGCAGAAAGTCGAGCGCCAAATTGTGAGCAATACGGAACAGCCACCCCTCGGGGTTCTCGATGGTCCGGTCCGGCACGCCCGATTCCAGCGCCCGCAACAAGGTCTCCTGCACGATGTCCTCGCCCTCCAGAACCGAGCCCACCATCCTGGCGCAATAGCGGTGCAGCCTCGGTCGCAGTTGGTCCAGATCGATCGTCGATAATGGCTGCGAACCAGGTGGTGGTGGATTGGTCATCAGGTGGAAGCTCGAACGCACCGCCTGCTCATGCGGTCGCCGGTGCGTTGGCGGCAAAAGCCCTCAATTGGTCAGCCAGCGCTTTTTGGAATGCCGGCCGCGTTTCACAGCGCAGACAGTAGGCCGCGAGCGTGGGTATTTCGGCCACCATGACGGTGTGACGCAGCAAACGCAATACCTGACTCATCATCAGGTCAGCCGCAGTGAAGCCGCCTTCCAGAAAGGTGTGGCCATTCAATCGCGTCGACAGCTCGAGCAGCCGTTTGCTGACCATTTGCTCGACCGGCGGCCGGCCGACGTGCTTCCATTGATCGGTTGCGCGGAAAAGATCATTGGAAACCAACTGCTGAATATGCGGCTCAAGCGTGTTCAATGCGGAGAAAATCCACTGCCTCACGCGTGCGCGCGCGCCAGGATCGGCGGGCATCAATGCCTCGGAGCGCTCGGCGATTTGCAGGACGATGGCGCCGGACTCGAACAATGTCAATCCGCCCTCTTGATAGACTGGTATCTGTCCAAACGGTTGCAGCTCCCGATGGTCTGCGGATGACTGATCGCCGAAATTGATCAACTGCTCTTCGTAGGCGAGACCGGCCTCTTCAAGCGCCCACCGCACACGCAAATCGCGCACCAATCCCTGAACCGAGGGCGGCACCCAGCGATACGCAAATACTTTGATACGACTCATGATGTTTCCTCTGTTGGGTTGACGGGACGCGCCCGGAACCC
>JBARBX010000380.1:0-3714 GCA_049793535.1 Steroidobacteraceae bacterium
GCTAATGTGAGCGGCGCGCAATTCAGTCATTCCCATTCATTCAAAGCCCCGACAGCCGCGGGTCCCACAGGCGGATGAATCGCTTGGAGAAGTCGAGCTCCCAGGGGCGCTCGTAGCGTTGAAATCGATAACGCCAGGATGCGAGGGTGCGCAGCGCCGATTTTCCCCAATAGGGCGAGCGGATGTCCGTCACGGTCGGGAACCGGCACCCGAGCACGGTCGTGAAGTCGCGGATTCTCGCGCGAAGCCGCGGTGTGAGCCAGGGGACGTCCGTATGGCACCAATAAGAGTGCCACTGAGGTTCGGCCCAGCCGTCGGCAGTCGTCGGAAAAACGATCGGTGCGCCGTCGCTGTCGCGAAGTTCGGCGACCGCGCGCTCGACTTGCGGATTCCTGCTGCCGGGCGCGGGCGGCAGGGGCGCGTAGACGTACAGCATGATCTCGGTCTTGGGATGAATCTTCTTGATGTGACGTATGAACTCGAAGGTTCTTTCCGTCTCCCCCTCGGGATCCTGCGGCGGCGCCAGCATGAACGAGAGCTCCGGAGTGACGTTGTTGCCGCGGCATTTCTCGACGGCCGCCAGTGTCTGATCGGTACTGGTGCCCTTGCGGACGTCGTGCAGCAGCCAGTCGCTGGGAGACTCGGCGCCGATGTACGCCATGCGGAGCCGGCTCTTGCGTACCAGCGCCCAGGAACGATCTGAAAGAGTCAGCAAGGCGTCGGAACGAGCAAAGCACCACCACGGCAATTGATACTTCGCCAATACCTCGAGTAGCGGCGCGGTGTCCTCTTCGCGATCGAAAAAATTGTGATCGTAGAATTGGATGGCGTCGACGCCCATCTGATCTGTCAGGAACTTCAGATCCTGCTCCAGCCGCTCGGGCGCGGGCAGCGCCGTCTTGCCGCGAAACATCGCAGCCACTCCGCAGAACGTGCAGCGAAACCGGCAACCCAAGGCAGCTTGATAACCCGTTGTGCGCCGCCCGAGGTAGGTGGGGGCGAGGTACTGTCGAGGATCTCCCAGACGTTCGTAGGGGAGGCTTCTTGCGAGACTTGTGGCGGAGAAAACCCGATTCCGATTGTGGATCACCCGGCCTTCGGAACGCCACGAAAGGCCCGCAATCGCCTCGATCTGATTGCTGCCGCTGCGAAAGATCGCGTCCAGGATTTCAATCAAAGTCTCCTCCCCCTGGCCGCGAACGGCATAGTCCACATAGGGAGAATTGAGTGCCGCTTCCGCGCCAATGGTTGGAAAATGGCCGCCCCAGATGATGGGTGTTGCGGGAAACCGGGCGCGAATCGCACGGGAAACCTCGATGGCGGTTCGCAGCTGAGGACCTCCCATGACGCTGATGCCAACTGCATCGACTCTTCCGCCGGCCAATGCACGCAGAGTGCTGGCGATGAAGTCCCGGTCCTTGTTGCCGTCGATGATGCTGGATGCGTACTTGCCGTCGAGCGCTGCGGACAGATTGAGTACCGCGAGAGGAAAGCGTGCGCTGCGCCGAGACGTGATCGTCGGGTTGATCAGCAGTATGTGCCGTTCGGGCGTCATGACAATTTCTGCACCGGAACCAACCAGCGGGTGAACAGCATTTCAACCGGCCAGCGGTAGTTATCCTTGCCGCAGCGATAGCGCGCGATCTGCTGTATGAAGCGCTTGCCGCGCGATACGCGTTTCCAGGCGAGTTCGTGAAAAAACTTGAAGCGCTCGATGAGTTCGAATTTTTCCGGCGACACCCAGGGACCGGGTTCCCCTGCCACGTAGTCGAACTCAGCCCACGCCTCCAGCGACTCCGGCAGCCGAAATCCGCGCGCGACGGCTTCGATGACCAGCGCGCTGCCCGGATAGGGTTTGAAATAGTAAATGGGGGTCAGGAAGTCCGGACTCATCGAGCGCAATCGTTTGGCGCAATCGAGGGTCGCTTGAATATGGTCATCGGTCTCGTCGGGGAAGCCGACGATGAACGGAAAATGCCCCGCGATGCCGAACTTCAGCATTTTCTCCGCGGTCTGGTAAACCTGCTCGATCTTGATGTCCTTGCGAATGCGCTTCAACACCTCGTTGGACCCGGACTCCACTCCGACCAGCAGTCGACGGAGTCCGGATTGCTTGCATCGCACCCAAACTTCGTCAGGCAGGCGTATTCCCTGATCCGCGCGCATGGTTGCGGCCCAGGTAATTTTCATGCCGGACTCGACGATATGATCGGCGAGCGCGTGCACGCGGCCGGCCTTCGTGAAGAAGGTCTCGTCTTGAAAGTTTACGTCGTCGAATCGGTACCGGTCCCACAGCTCCTTCAGCCGCAGGGCCATGCGGACCGGCTCGAGTCCGACCCATTTGCGTCCGTAGACGAAGGGATCGGAGCAGAATGCGCAGCGGAAGTTGCAGCCTTGAGAGGAGATGAAGTCGAGCTGCCGCTTGCCCTTTAGATCGAAGTAGCGCTGCACGGGAATCAACCCGTAGTCATGCGCGCGAAAATTGTCCACCGCTGCGAGGATTCGGGCCGGGTTCTCCTCGATGGTGCCGTCCTCGAGCTTGACCGTGCATCCCGCGCAGCCTCGTAGTGAACGTCCGTCGGCGAGCCGCCGGACGATCTCGGCAAAGGTCTCCTCACCCTGGCCTCGAACCGTGACGTCGACCGACGGCTCGAGCAGGCATTCGCGCGCAAACATGGAGGGATGCCAGCCGCCCCAAACCACGGGAATGGCCGGACGCAGGCGTTTCGCCGCGCGCGAAATACCCAGGGCGTCGGAGATCGGCGCGCCGGTAAGTACCGTAACGCCGAGGCAGAGTGCATTTCCCAAATGAGACAACACGGTATTTTCGGCGTCCGGATCGAGCCGCGCATCGACGATCACCACTTCGTAGATGTCCGGGTCAAGCTCGGAACCGACGGCGAGCAGCGCCAACGGCATGGTGAAGAACACCGCCTGGGGATTGTAGAGCACGACCTTGAGCCGCTTGCCGCGCCCTCGCGGGGATCGGGCGGCCGATGCGTCGGTGGCGGCGATCATGCCGCCCTCCCGGCGGCACTCGAAACCTCGAGACCCGGTTCGCCGGTGCGCGCTAAAGACAGCCGCCGGGCAATGTCGCCGTCGAGGATTTTCGCCTTGCCGTCGACCCGAATCTCTGTCCACCCGGTGTGCCGCGTTGCGCGTTGTGCACAATCCTTGTCTCCGTAGCGCACGGCGCCGCCCACCAGTACCAGCCGCACGTCGGAACGATTCGCGGCGGCGAGGCGCATACCCGCGGGAAGAACCAGGATGTCGGCGCGCGCACCGACCCGAAGCTCCCCGCGATCGGGCAGTCTCAGCAAACGCGCGTTATGGCGTGTCACCAGCAACTCCAAGCTCCGGTCGTCGAACCCGCCGATTTCGCCGGCGAGCCGCAGCTCCTCGAGCAGGTCGCGTGCGCCGCTCAGGCGTGAATCGGTGCCCAATCCGACAAGGCCTCGTGCGGCGAGCTCCCGCACATCCGCGGTCTTGCCGAACAGGTGCAAGTTGGATGAGGGACACCAAATGAGGCCCGCGCCCGCGTGCTCCAACCGCGCTCGCTGTTCGGTGTCGAGCGCAATGCCATGCACCAGCAAAGTATTCGGCCGGAGGCAGCCAAGTGCTTCGAGGCGGTCGAACTCGCCGGCCGCTTCATCGTCCAGGCCCTCGGCGGCGTGAATGATCCACGGCCAGGCGCCGGGCGTCGCTCGATAGGAT
>JBARBX010000381.1:0-2791 GCA_049793535.1 Steroidobacteraceae bacterium
CCTCAATCCCGGCTACCTGCCGGCGCAGTCCAGTCTTATTTTGGCGCTGCATAGTTCGGATCGGGTCAGTCCCGAAGATATTGTTGTCGCCATCCGCGATTGGGGGAAGCGTTTCTCCCTGGAACACCCGGCCTCGGCGTCATCCGCCAGGCATCCCGGCGCCGACCAGCCCGAACGATTACGCGTTGGATTCGTTTCCGGCGACTTCCGAACGCACTCCGTGGCGCATTTTTTTGAACCCATCTTGAGCGCCGGCGACCGCGCCGCATTCGCGTATGTTTTGTACAGCAATTTTCATCTTCAAGACACGGTGACCCAGCGCCTGCGCGCAAACGCGGACGCCTGGCACGATGTGTGGCAACTGACGGACGATGCACTGATCGATCTGATCCGCGCCGATCGGATTGATGTTCTAGTCGACCTCGCCGGACACACTGCATCGAACCGGTTGGCAGTTTTCGCGCGCCGCGCCGCGCCCGTGCAGATGAGCTATCTGGGGTACCCATCCTCGACTGGTCTTTCCACGATGGACTATCGCATCACCGATGCCGTTACCGATCCTCCGGTACCCGCCGACGACTGGCATTGCGAGCGCCTGCTGCGCCTGCCCGATACGCAATGGTGCTTTCGGCCGTTCGGAACGCCAGCGATGCCGGGCCCGTTGCCCGCGCGCGAAGCCGGTTTCGTTACCTTCGGCGGCTTCAACAACCTGACGAAAGCCAGCGACGCCTTGCTAACTTGCTGGGCGCAGATTCTCGTCGAATTACCGAACTCACGCCTGCGCCTGACCCGCGTTCGCAGCGAGCAGCGCGCGGCCGAGATTATGGCCATGTTCGGCCGAGCGGGCGTGGCTGCGGAGCGCATCGAGTGTGTGGCCTATGCGAAAGACCCGCCGTATGGGCAGCAGTTCGTGGGGGTCGACATCGCATTGGACAACTATCCCTACAACGGCGTCACGACGACCTGCGAGTCGCTTTACGTCGGCGTGCCGGTGGTCACGCTGTACGGCCGCAACGGCGTCTCGCGCAGCGGCTTGAGCCTGCTGGGCGCGCTCGAATTGGGCGAACTGGCGGCATCCACGCCGGAGCGGTACGTTGAAATTGCGGTCGCGCTTGCAAGCGACTTACCCAGGCTCGAGCGGCTGCGTTCGTCGTTGCGCACCCGCTTCGAGCAATCGTCGCTGCGCGACGAGAAACGCTTCGCGGCGAATTTCGAAGAGCTGTTGCGCACCGCCTGGCAGGCGTACGCTACTCCTCCCAGCGCTGCGGATCGCTGAAGACGATCCGGAACACGCTACCGTCGCCGCCGCGCGGCTCGTAGAGCAAAATGGCACGGTTGAGCTGGCACAGTTCGCGCGCGATGAACAGGCCAAGTCCGGTGCCGCCCTTGCGGCCCGTGAAAAACGGCTCGAAAATACGATCTACCACGTTCAGCTCGATGCCCGGACCCCTGTCGGCGACTTCGAGAAAGGGCCGGTAGCTCGGGTTCAGGCGGCCGAGCCTGATCTCGACGCTGATGCCGCCGCGCGCTTCACCGTACTTGATGGCGTTGTCGCATAGGTTCCAGACCACTTGATGCAAGTGGCTGGGATCGAAGCGCACCTCCAGTTCGTCCGCCTCTTCGCGGAGACCAATCCGGCTTCTGGGAACCTGCATGGTCTCGCAGAACTCGCCCAGGAACTCCTCCATCCAGTCGCCGAGGGTGAGGCGCGTCGGCTTCGTGGCTTCACGGCGCGAGAGCTGCAATACATTGTTGATGATGGTGCTGACGCGCTCGGAATTGTTGCGGATGATGTCGGTCAGCCGGCGCTCGTCGGGTCCGATGCCGGGGCTCTCGGCGAGCAGTTGGCCGGCGTGGCTCATGGCGCCCACGGGATTGCGGATCTCATGCGCGATGCTGGCGGAGAGTCGCCCAAGCGCCGCGAGCTTGCCCTGTTGCACGCGTTCGGCCATGAGACTGGTGTCTTCGAGAAAGATCAGCGTGGGTCCGGGTGACAGGCCGCCCAGCGGCGCGAAGTGCGGCTGGATCACCCGCGCGCCGTCCGCCGCCACGAAGCTTGAGGGGGAGTTCTCGCCACGCTCGCTGCGCCGCCAGGTCGTCAGGGAATACAGGAGGCGCGGCGACACCTCTCCCACCAATGCCCCGGGCACGGCATGCTCGTCGCCGAGTATTTCCGCGGCCGATTCATTGATGAGGCGAATCTTGTCGGCGGCATCGACCACCAGCAGGCTTTCGCGCAGGTGCTGGACGATGTACTGAGACAGCTCGGCAAGATTGGCGAGATCGACATCCTTCTGGCGGACCAGGTCCTCGCTCTCGCGCATGCGGCTGGCGACGAAGCTCGCGGCCGCCGCGAATGTGAACAGCACGATCCCTAAGAGACCGGCGGTCGCATAAGAGATGATGTCGGTGCGGCCGCTCAACTGCTGCCAGATGGTGTCGCCGAGTACCGCGATGGCGGCGACCGCCGCCAGGAACAGGGCGCTGCGCGGCGGCAGCAGAAACGCGAGGCCGCCCACGGGCAGCAGCAGCAGCAAGCCCAAACCGCTGGAAATGCCGCCGCAGGCGTGCAGCAGCAGCATCAGGAGAGTGAGGTCGACCACCGCCAGGAACAGGGTCTGTACATACAGGCTCGCGAGGCGCCGGCGCACCAGAACGATGTTGCCGATCCCAAAACATAGATAGGCAATCGTTGCGCCGAAGAACATCTGCCTGGAGTCGACGGCAAAGCCGCGAGCGCTCCCGAGAGGGTACAGGGCCAGAAGCACCAGAGGCGCCAACACCCGATATA
>JBARBX010000382.1:0-3741 GCA_049793535.1 Steroidobacteraceae bacterium
GCATGCCTGCAGCGTCCGACGGCATCGGTCGCGGAGGCGGCAAGGATCATCGGCCGCGACGTCGCGATGACGGCCAATGTCATCAAGATGGTCAATTCCGCATTCTTCGGCTCGCGCCACCCGGTGAGCACGGCCGAGCGCGCAGTGGCATACCTGGGGCTGGATACGCTGGGAGCGTTGGTTCTGGGTCACGGCGTTTTCAAAAGCGGTGTCGCCACCGGAATCGAAGGCTTCAGTCTCGAACGGCTGTGGCAGCACAGCCTCGACGTGGCTTCGGCGGCCCGCACGGTGGCGTTGTACGAGAAATTCACTCAAGCGCAGGCCGATGAGGCATTTCTGGGCGGAATGCTGCATGACGTCGGCAAGTTGGTGTACGCCACCCGAGGTGCGGTACCGCCGGATTGGCCGTCGGTCTCGGGCGAGGATGCGATCGCGCAGATGGACGTAAATCACGCTGAAGTCGGCGCATATCTGCTCGGCTTGTGGGGATTTCCCAATCCCATCATAGAAGCCGTCGCGTTCCATGAATCACCCAATCAGACCCCGGGCGATGGTCTATGTCTGCCGAGACTCATTCACATCGCCGATCGCCTCGTGCATCTGCGCAGTGCTCAGGTGACCGCCGTTCCGCTTCGCGGATTGGAGCCGGGGCTGTTGGAAAATCTCGGACTCAACGATCATTGGCCCGCGTGGTTGGCCCAGTTGGATGCGCTCGAGACGGAGCAGCACAACACATGAACGAGCGCGTACTTTTCGTCGACGACGAATCGCAGGTGCTCGAAGGCATCCAGCGTTCTCTGCGCAAGCACGTTGACGTGCAAACCGCGACGGGCGGCGCGGACGCTCTGCGGCTATTGGGTGAAGCGGGTCCGTTCGCGCTCGTCATATCGGACATGCGCATGCCGAATATGAACGGGGCGCAATTGCTCGCAAAAGTCAGGGAGCAATTTCCGGAAACGGTAAGGATGATCTTGAGCGGACAAGCCGACCTTGAGGCGACGATCGCCGCCGTCAATGAGGGTCACATTTTCAGGTTTCTGTGCAAGCCCTGCCCGGCGGATAAATTGTTGGCGGCGGTCGAGGATGGCCTCAATCAACATCGGCTGCTCACAGCGGAGAAGGTGCTGCTGGAGAAAACCCTGAACGGCAGCGTCACCATGCTCATCGAAATCCTGGGGATGGTGAGCCCGGCGGCCTCCGGCCGCGCGTCGCGGCTGCAACGCTACACCTTGGCGCTGGCATCGGCGTTGAATCTTGCCGATCGATGGCAATGGGGACTCGCGGCATTGGTGTCGCAAATCGGCTGCGTGGCGCTGCCGAAGGACATACTGTCGAAGGTGGAGGCCGGACAGGGACTGACCGACGAAGAGAGGCGGCTCCACGAATCTCATCCCGAGGTCGCCGGACGGCTGCTCGCGTCTATTCCGCGCCTGGAAGACGTCGCTGAGATCGTGACGGCGCAGTTCGGTGCGCTGAGTATTGCCGGCAATTCAGAAGATATCCGACAGTGGGACGTCCGCAGCACCGGGCGGATGCTGCTGCGTGCGGCCCTGGAATTCGATCGGCTGATCATCGGCGGCGCCAACGGGGAGAGCGCGGTGTCCACCTTGCGCGCGTCGAAGCTGGCGCTGCCCAAAGCCGTCATCGACGCGCTGCGCTCGGTAGCTCCCGCGAACAAGGGCCGCATCGTCAAGCAGGTGAATCTGAAGGATCTAGCGCCGGGCATGGTTCTCGACCAGGATCTCGTCAGCCCCAAAGGCATACGCTTGGTTCCCGCCGGACATGAAGTCACGTCTTCCCTGATCGTGCGGCTGACCAGCATTGCAGCGGGCGTGGGCGTCGCCGAGCCATTCAGGGTGCTGGTATCGACTTGATGGCGACCGGCAGGTTATAAATGCCGTGGTCGTCTTGATCCCCGGGATGTGATAATGCGCGTGCGGTCGGCTTTCGGAGCTTCATGCACAGTAATTGTGCTTTGCAGCAATACGGGGTGCGTATCGGCCGCAAAGCCGGCAATCCCCTCTTACGACCCGCGGGATTTGACGGGCATTTGGATGCAGACACCGGAGCGGCCTTTCAAGACTTATCCGCTGACCCCGGAATATGCGGTGATTCTCAAGCAGCGCCGCGCAGACGAGGCGGCGGGAAAGCCATTTCAAGTTGCACAGAACCGCTGTCTTCCGGCCGGTCTTGCCTCCTCCATGACCACCGGAGCGTACCCGATCGAAATCTTCTATCAGAAGGGCGGTCAAGAGATACTCCTTCAGAAAGAGAATGTGGGTGCCCTCTACCGCGTGTACTTGAGCCGCCCGCACAAGAATGCCGATGAGCTTTACCCCATGTTCTACGGCGATTCCATCGGGCACTGGGAAGGCAATGTATTGGTCGTCGACACGGTGAGTCTCGGCGCCACGTCGGTTTTCGACCTCATCACGCCGCATAGCGATGCGCTGCACGTCATTCAACGGCTGCGCCGCGTCAGCTACGACACGCTGCAGGATACGATCACATTCGATGATGCGAAGGCCCTGACGGCGCCGGTCACCGGCACGGCCGTGTTCAAGCTTCACTCGGACTGGGAAATCGAAGAATACGAATGCACCAACGAACGCCTGATGTTCGACGAGCACGGCAACCAAACAATATCGAAGGGCGCACAGCCATGATCCGCGGTCGCCGGAGAAGGAACAATTCGATTGTGCCAGGGGCTCTAGTGTGCACCTTCCTGGCCGCAGCCCTTGGCCTCGCCGCACCCGCGTCGGCTCATCACTCATACGCCATGTTCGATGCGAACAATGTGGTCAGCTTCGATGCCACCGTGAAGGAATTTCAGTGGACCAATCCGCACAGTTGGCTGCAGGTGATGATAGTGGACGACAAAGGCGCCGCTCAGGAGTGGAGCCTCGAGCTGGGTCCTTTGGTGGCATTGCACCGCTGGGGTTGGAAGCCGCACTCGGTGAATCCCGGCGACAAGGTCAAGGTCACCCTGAATCCGCTGCGGGATGGATCGCGCGGCGGGAGGCTGGTCAGCATAGTGCTGCCTGACGGCGAGACTCTGAGCGGTCAGGGCCCTCCGCCGGCACCCGTTGCGTCCGTGTCCTCGCCCCACTAACCGATGCGCCCGGCCCAACTATGACCCTGTCAAGACGCGACTTTCTCGTGGCCTCGGGCGTGGCAGTGGCAGGTGCTGTGGCGGGCGGTCCGGTGGGGGCGGCGCCGACGCAGGCCGGCGCCGGTTGGAAGCTTCCTGAGAAGCGGCCGTTCAAGACGATCGAGAATGCGTGGATTCCGCTCAGCGATGGGACGCGCCTGGGCGTTCGGCTGTGGATACCCGACGGTGCCGAGCAGCGACCGGTGCCGGTGGTGTGGGAGTACCTTCCCTATCGCAAGCGCGACGGCGTGCGCCAGCGCGACGATGCCACGGCACTCGATCTCGCTCCCTATGGCATCGCCTTTGCGCGCGTCGATGTTCGCGGTACCGGCGATTCGGACGGCGTCATCACGGATGAATATTCTCGCGCGGAACTGCATGACGGGGTCGAGTGCATTGCGTGGCTTGCGCGACAGCCCTGGTGCAGCGGGTCGGTCGGAATGCGCGGCATTTCCTGGGGCGGCATCAATTCCCTGCAGATCGCGGCCATGGCGCCGCCGGCGCTCAAGGCCATCATGCCGATGGGATGCGTCGATAATCGCTACATGGGCGACGCTCACTACATCGGCGGGGCCTTGGCTGCGGAGAAC
>JBARBX010000383.1:0-5636 GCA_049793535.1 Steroidobacteraceae bacterium
GTTGATGCACCAGAAATACATGGGCCTCGTCACCGGGAGCATGGATCGGGCGCGGATCGAAAACTTCATGCGCGTCGAACAATGGATATTCGACAGTCCGGATCAGGCCGGCGCGGCCTTCCGGGAATTCGTCGTGTGGTTTTATCAGGAGAATCGCCTGGCGGGAAATCGGCTCGCCATCGGCGGCCGCAAAGTCGATTTGCGCACCCTGCGGCTGCCCATATTGAATCTCATCGGCAAGAGAGATCATCTGGTGCCGCCCGAGGCCTCCGCCGCCCTCGGGCGGCTGGTCGGAAGCCGCGACTACACGGCGCTCGAATTGGACCTGGGGCACATCGGCATGTACGTCAGCGCGCGAGCGCAGCGCGAGGTGCCGCAGGCCATCGCCGAGTGGCTCGCGACTCGTTGAGCATTCCTTGGTCTCAGCCGCTGCCGGACTGATCGACCGAGGGCGGGGCCGCGCACAGCGACGATCGGATCAGAAATCGCATGTTCAAAGGCGCCTCCAGTGAAAAACTGGCACCCCGCCCCGGCACCACATCCACCGTCCATTGCGTATGGGCCCAGCGCCGAAACTGATCCCGGTCCATCCAATATTCACAACCGGCGATTTCCCCGACCTTCTCGTCCACACCACCCAATTTGAACTCGCCCACGCGAAAGCACATCGGCGCGCTGCCGTCGCAACAGCCGCCCGACTGATGAAACATCAGCGCGCCGTGTTCCTTCTTCAGCGATTCGATCAGCCGGAGGGCGGCGTCCGACACGCCGACGCGGCCGCCCGGCTCTGATTCACCGGCCATGGGTCGCCGGTTCGAGATGTCCAATCACTTCGGTCTCCTCGGCAAAGAGCGCGGCGATTGCGCGCTCCGCTGCGTCGACGATACCATGCCCATCGCGCACGGAGAGACCGCCGTCGACTTCCAGGCGGAACTCAACGAACGTGCGGTCGGGAAAGCCCTTATCCCTGCGCTTGCCCCGCGCACAGGCGCAGCTTTTCGGTGCCTCGTGATCGCGCGGCGCCGGAAAACTCCTACGCGTAAGTACGGATGGCCGGCGTGCACGCGGCCGGAGCAGCATGCCATGCGAAGACGCCTGTGACCGGCCTGTATCTCACGGGACAGGATGTCGGCACGGCTGGGATCGTCGGTGCGATGATGGGTGGAATGCTGTCCGCCGCGGCGCTCGAACCAAAGCTGTTCGCAAGAATTGCCTAGATTGCGACTGCGCTTGTCCGTAGTTCGACTGCGGCCAATACGTATTGCCTCCGATGAATCCGCAGCAGACGATGCGCCTTGAATTGCCATCAGATCCATCTCAGCGGAGTCCGTGTGCCAAACACCGAAACGTACAACGACGAGGTCGTTCGACTATTTCTATTGGCGGCCGCTGTGTGGGGCATCGTCGGCATGTCCATTGGCGTGTATATCGCGGCCGAACTGGCATGGCCGGCACTGAATTTCGATATTCCATGGTTGGCGTTCAGCAGACTTCGCCCGGATCACACGTTCGGCGTCATATTCGCCTTCGGCGGGTCCGCCTTGATGGGTACCTGCTACTACGTGGTGCAACGTACGGGGCACGTGCGTCTCGCGCTCGGCAAGCTCGCGACATTCACCTTCTGGGGCTGGCAGGCGATCTGCGTGCTGGCGATGGTCTCGATGCCGCTCGGAATCACCCAAAGCAAGGAATATGCGGAGCCGGAATGGTTCGTCGATATTCTGATCGCAGTCGTATGGGTCAGTTTCGGCGTGGTCTTCTTTGCAAGCCTCGCGCGGCGGCGAATCCGTCACATTTACGTGGCCAATTGGTATTACGGCGCCTTCATCATCGCCGTGGGGCTGCTGCACATCGTCAACAACCTGGCGATTCCGGTGTCATGGTCCAAGTCCTATCCCATCTATTCCGGCGTCACCGACGCCATGGTCGAGTGGTGGTACGGCCACAACGCGGTCGCTTTTTTCCTCACTGCGGGCTTCCTCGGCATGATGTACTACTTCGTGCCGAGACAGGCACAACAACCGCTGTGGAGTTATCGATTCTCCATCGTCAACTTCTGGGCGCTCATCTCGGTGTACATGTGGGCCGGCGCGCACCACTTGATGTACACGGCGTTGCCGGACTGGGTGCAATCGGTGGGGATGGCGTTTTCGCTGATCTTGCTGATGCCGAGCTGGGGGTCCGCGGCCAACGGTCTACTGACCTTCAACGGTTCCTGGCACAAACTCAAGACCGACCCCGCCGCGAAATTCATGGTGCTGGCGCTGGTCTTCTATGCGGCCGCGACTTTCGAGGGTTCGATGATGGCGATCAAGACCGTCAATTCGCTCTCTCACTATACGGATTGGACGATTGCGCACGTGCATTCCGGCTCGATCGGCTGGGTGGCCATGATCACCATAGGATCGCTTTATGCCATGGCGCCGCGCGCGCTGGGCCGGCCGGCCATGCATTCCACCGCCGCCATGGAACTACACTTTTGGATGCACACCGTCGGATTGCTGCTCTATGTGACCGCGATGTGGGCGGCCGGCGTCACTGAGGGCCTGATGTGGCGCGCGACGAATGCGGACGGGTCGTTGACCTATCCCTTCATCGACAGCCTCATTGCCATCAAGCCGTTCTACGCCGTCCGGTTCGCGGGCGGACTCCTGGTGGTCAGTGGCATGGTGGTAATGGCCTGGAACCTCTGGCATACGGCGGCGGATGCCCGCGCCAGATTGATCAAGCCCATCAAGGTGCCGGTGCCCGATCCTGTTCCGCATCAAGTACCCGCGCCCCTGCCGGCGCCGGGCTAAGGAGCGATTGATGTTCAGCGGGTACAAATACTTCGAGGCGGTCGAGAAACACGCCGGACTGCTCGGCATCTTGATCGGAATCATGGTGTCGCTCGGAGGTCTCGCCGAGATCACGCCGTTGTTCGTCGCGGCCCATACCGTCAAGGCGCCCGCGGGCACGGCCCCTTACGATCCGCTGCGGCTCGCCGGGAAGGACGTCTATGTACGCGAAGGCTGTTACTTGTGTCATTCACAGATGATTCGCGCCCTGCGCGCCGAGACGCAACGCTACGGTCATTACTCAATCGCCAGCGAATCCGTCTACGACCGCCCTTTTCAGTGGGGCTCCAAGCGAACGGGTCCCGATCTGGCGCGGATCGGCGACAAGTATTCCGATATCTGGCATCGCCTGCATCTCATGAACCCCCGTCAGGTGGCACCGGAGTCGAACATGCCGGGATACCCCTGGCTGGCCAAGGAGAAAATCGACGCCGAGGACATCGCCCATCGCATGCGTGTGCTGCGCATGTTGGGAGATCCTTACAGCGATGCGGATATCGCCTCCGCTTCTGCCGCACTCGACGGCAAGACGAACATGGATGCACTGATCGCCTATCTGCAGGGCCTGGGGAAGATGCCCCCGGGCGCCGATCCTGATGCCCCCGCGGGCGACGGAGGTGCGCAATGATTCCTGAAATCTGGAGCCGAATAGCCGGGGCGTTGATCATCGTCATGCTCTTGAGCTTCTGCGGGATCTGGATCTGGGCTTGGCTCTCCTACCAGAAGTCGAAGTTCGACTTCATGGCCAGTTTGCCGATGAAAGACGAGGAGCAAGTGAAATGAGCGCGTTCTGGGCGCACTGGGTCGAGTGTCTGCTGGTGCTGAACTTGAGCGTCACCGTGTTCCTCTTTATTTGGGGGCCTCGAGTCAAGATCCCAACACTGGACGACGGCACCACGGGTCATGTGTGGGCGCACGGAGTGTTGAAGGAGAGTGTCCGTAGACTGCCGACGTGGTGGACCATCCTATCGGTGACCGCATTCATCGCGGGAGGCCTCTACCTCGTGCTGTATCCCGGATTCGGTAATTACAAAGGGCTCTTGAGCTGGACCGAGCACCAGGAACTCGCTCACGATACGGAGGTCAACGCCGTACCGCTGCAGACCTTAATGCGCTCGCTCGAGCATGCCTCGGTCGAGGCGATCGCCGGGAATTCCGCCGCACTCCGCATCGGTCAGCGGCTATTCATCGACAACTGCGCGGCGTGTCACGGGCGTGAGGCCCACGGCAACCCGTTGTTGGGCGCCCCGAATCTCACCGACAACGATTGGTTGTATGGCGGCGACGGCAACGCCATCTTGACCAGCATTCTCGACGGCCGGCACGGCATCATGCCGCCGTTCGGCGCGACATTCGACCACGACACCATCGTCAACCTGTCCAACTATGTGTTGAGTTTATCCGGTGCGCCGCACGACGCGGCCAAGGCGGCCGCCGGCAAGCCCCTGTTCATGGTGTGCGGCGCATGTCACGGCGCGGATGGCAAGGGCAGCACGGTGATCGGCGCGCCGAATCTCACTGACTCCATCTGGATGTACGGCGGCACCGCCACAGTCATCCAGCAAACGATTCGCGATGGCCGCGGTGGCGTCATGCCGGCATGGCGCGCACGGCTGGGCGTCGACGACGCACGATTGGTCGCCGCGTGGGTTTACTCGCAGTCGCATGCTCATGCACCTCAGATCCCCTGAACCTGCACCGGCGGCGCCGGCGGGCGAGTGGTACACCACGCCGGTGTTGTGGTTGGGGATTGCATTGTTCGTGGCATCGCTCGCCGGTTGTTTGATGATGATCGTCCTGGGAGCGCGGCATGTCGATGTGCCGCTGCCGACAGCCGGCGGCGAGATCATGAAAATGCCCCTGGCACGCCCGGCGACCTCCGATAAACCCTAAGCGCGGCCATGGACGTCCCCCGGTCCGGATGCTGGCATTGTGGAGAACCTTTACCGGACCTCGATGCGCCATGCGCAGTCATTGGCGGGCAGATGCGTTCGTTCTGTTGCAACGGATGTTCAGCGGCCGCTCAATGGATCGAAGGACTGGGGCTGGTGGATTATTATCGCTTGCGCACGGCCGCCGCGGACCGAGCCCCGGATCGTCTGGAGAATCAGCGCAGCGCCGCGGTATGGGAGTCCCCGGCACTCGCCCGACTGGTGGTTCGCAGGGTCGATTCGGCACGCTGCGAGACCATGCTGCTGATCGACGGCATGCATTGCACCGCCTGTGCCTGGTTGATAGAACGCGCCGTCGGCTCGATCCCGGGCGTCGACAGTGTGCACGTCAATATCGGTGCACGCCGCGCTCGCGTCGTCTGGCGCGACGCCCACTGTACGTTGACCCACATACTCGACGCCGTGGGACGCGCCGGCTATCGCCCACTTCCCCTGGACGCCGCTGCCCTCGATGAGGCGCACAAGGGCGAGTCTCGCGCCGCATTGAAGCGCCTGCTGGTCGCCGGTTTCGGCGCCATGCAAGCCATGATGTACGCGAGCGCGTTGTACTTCGGAGCGTTTGACGGCATCGACGGATCGACGCGTAGCCTGTTCCGTTGGCTTGGTCTGCTCGTCGCCACGCCTGTGGTCTTTTACTCTGCGCGGCCGTTCTTTTCGGGCGCCGCTCAGGCCGTTGCGGCGCATCGTCTCAGCATGGATGTGCCCGTTGCTTGCGCCATTGCGAGCATTTATATCGCCAGCGTGGCCGTGGCCATTCGCGGCGGCGGAGAGGTGTATTTTGATTCGGTCAGCATGTTCGTGTTCTTCTTGCTGCTTGGGCGGTTTTGTGAATTGCGGGCTCGGCATC
>JBARBX010000384.1:0-5807 GCA_049793535.1 Steroidobacteraceae bacterium
CCCAGGCACCCATCGCCATCCGGGTGGAATCCCACCGATATTCAGCTTCGAGCGGCGGCTGGGGCGGGGGCGAACCCTTGTACGCGGGGATGCAGCCGATGGCGCGAAACAGCCGATTGTTGACGCCTTTCTCATGAGTTTCGGGATCCTCGTAGGAATCGGGCGAGGCGGCCCCTTTCCCGTCGAGGTTGAACCCGTAGCCAAACCGACCGATCGCCGGCAGCAGATGTGCGTCGGGCACCGTGGTCGGATGCAGATAGACATTGTCCCTGCCGTTGCCGCGGGTGGCGGCGACCGACACCCACTGCGTCGTCGGTTTGCCGTTCTGGTTGTTGTAATCCGTGTCGAACATCGCATCGATGTCGGTCTGCGGCAGCCCCAGGATCTTCAAGTCCCGCTTGAAGAACACATCGGGCAGCGGATTGAGGCCCTTGGGACAGGTATCGTCCCCGTAGTAGGTGGCCGGGTAGAAATAGCCAACCACGAAGCTCTTGGTGGCGGCGGCGGCGTGTATCGGGACCGTTATATAGACTAGGGCGGCGCCTAAGGCCATCAGGCCATGTCTGCGGCGCGAACTAATCATCCCCCATCCCCCACGGTTGCCGACGCTTAAAATACACGATCAGAGTACCGGCTGACCACGAAAATGCATACACTGAATTCATGAAACACATTGCGCTCGGCCGCACCGGCCTCGACGTTTCCGCCTTGGGGCTGGGCTGCATGGGCATGAGCGAGAATTATGGTCCCAGCAGTGACGGCGAGAACGTTGCCGTACTGGGGCGCGCGCTCGAGCTCGGCGTCAATTTCCTGGACACCGCCGATTCGTACGGGCCGCACCTCAACGAGGAGCTGATCGGGCGCTTTCTGTCCGGCCGGCGCCAGCAAGCCGTGGTGGCCACCAAATTCGGCTTCGTGCGCAGCGCCGATCCCGCCGCGCCCGCCATCGACAACAGCCCCGCCTATATCCGCAGCGCCTGTGAGGCTTCGCTGCGCAGGTTGAACATCGACGCCATCGATCTTTACTACGTGCACCGAGTCGATCCAAGGTGGCCGATCGAGGCGACGGTGGGAACCCTGGCCGATCTCAAGCGCGAGGGCAAGATACGGGCGATAGGACTCTCGGAAGTCTCGGCGAATACGCTGCGCCGCGCCGCCGCCGTGCATCCGATCGCGGCGGTACAGAGCGAGTATTCGCTGTGGCTGCGCGACCCGGAGCTCGAAGTGCTGCCGGCGTGCCGGGAGCTGGGTGTGTGTTTCGTCGCATTCGCACCGCTTGGGCGCGGCTTCCTGACGGGCGCGGTCAAGGGCGCCGCCGGGCTTGCCCCAGACGACTATCGCCGCCAGCTACCCCGATTCCAGGGCGAGGCCGCCGCGCACAATGCCCGACTCGTCGCTCAGTTGGAGCAGATTGCGCGCCGACAGGGATGCACCCCGGCCCAGCTCGCCATTGCGTGGCTGGTCGCGCAGGAGGGCGTCGTCCCGATCCCGGGCACGCGCAGCCTGAAGCGGCTCGCGGAAAACGCCGCGGGTGCGGACATCGTGCTCGACGCGGCTACGCGCGCCGCCATCGACGCGGCGTTTCCCAGGGGCGCCGCCGCCGGCGAGCGCTACGATGCCGATGCGATGAAGCTCGTCGACGCGTGAACGCCGTCGTCGTCACCGGCGCCTCCACCGGCATCGGCTGGGGCTGCGTCAAAGTCATGATCGCGAGCGGCCTGCGCGTGTTCGGCAACGTGCGCAAGCAGCAAGATGCCGAACGCCTGTCGAATGAATTCGGCGCCAATTTCTCGCCGCTGATTTTCGATGTGACCGACGCGGCGGCGGTCGGTGCCGCCTCCAGGCAAGTGGAAGCGGCGCTTGGCGGCGAGACTCTGATGGGGTTGGTCAATAACGCGGGCATCGCGGTACCTGGACCCTTGCTCTGGGTGACGATCGAGGAATTCGCGCGCCAGATCTCCGTCAACCTCACCGGCCAATTGATCGTGACTCAAGCCTTCGCGCCGTTGCTCGGCACCGAGCGCGGGCGCCGCGGCAGACCCGGGCGCATCGTGATGATGTCCTCCGTGGGCGGAAGGAGTGCCCGGCCCTTCCTCGGTCCCTACAGCGCATCGAAATTCGCGCTCGAGGGATTGTCGGAATCTCTGCGGCGCGAACTCATGCTGTTCGGCATCGACGTGATCATCGTCGCCCCCGGCACGGTGGCGACGCCGATTTGGGCCAAGGCGGAAGCCCTGGACGTCGCGCTCTTCGCCCACACGCCCTATGCGCGCGCGCTCGAGAAGCTGAGATCCCTGATGATAGCCGCCGGCAAGAAAGGCCTGCCGCCGGAGAGAATCGGCGCAACGGTCATGGCCGCGCTCACCGTCCCGAAGCCGAAGACCCGCTACACGGTGACGCCGGCTCCGATCCAGAATCTGTTGGAGAACCTACTGCCCAAGCGCGTCGTGGACGGGATGATCGCGCGCCGACTGGGACTCGGGCAATGATCAGCAAACAATAAGGGGATATCTCATGCAGCATCGATCGCTCGCGGGCTTGCTGCTCGCCGTGATGCCGTCGCTTTTTGTACAAGCCGATCCGGAAGCGGCCAATCCGGCGCGCGCGCCGTTGCTGGGATACAGCGCGCAGAGCGCGTTGCTTCACGGCCAGTGGGAGAAGAAGTTCAGGGACGGCATTTCCCCCGCCAACATCCGCGAGAACATGCGCCGATTGAGCGCGCATCCGCACCACGTCGGCTCTCCCTACGACAAGAACAACGCGGAGTGGATTCTTGCCCAATTCAAGGCATGGGGGTTCGACGCGAAGATAGAAACCTTCGACGTCCTGTTTCCGACTCCCAGGATTCGCGTCGTCGAAATGCTGCAACCGTCGCACTTTCGAGCCAAATTACAGGAGCCCGCGTATCCCTCCGACCCGACATCGGGTCAAACCGCCGAGCAGCTTCCCACCTACAACGCGTACTCCATCGATGGCGACGTCACGGCGCCGCTGGTGTACGTCAACTACGGCAATCGCGAGGACTACGACCAGCTCGATCGTCTTGGAATTTCTGTCAAAGGCGCCATCGTGATTGCGCGCTACGGCCAGGGATGGCGCGGCATCAAGCCCAAGGTGGCCGCGGAACACGGAGCGATCGGCTGCATCATTTATTCGGATCCCAAGGAAGACGGCTATTTCCAGGGCGACGTGTTTCCTGCGGGAGGATGGCGGCCGCGGGAAGGAGTTCAACGGGGCAGCGTCATGGACACCGACTATCCCGGGGACCCTTTGACTCCCGGGGTGGGGGCCACGCCGAATGCGAAACGGCTGAGTTTGAAGGAAGCGAAAACCATCACCACCATTCCCGTACTGCCGATATCATATGGCGATGCGCTGCCCTTGCTCTCGGCGCTCAAGGGACCGGTGGCGCCGGAGAGTTGGCGAGGAGCGCTCGCCATCACCTATCACGTGGGGCCGGGACCTGCGGTCGTGCATCTCAAAGTCGCTTCGAACTGGGACACCAAACCCGTGAACGATGTGATCGCGACTCTTCGCGGGTCCACCGACGAAGGCCAGTGGGTGATTCGCGGCAATCATCACGATGCCTGGGTGAACGGCGCCGACGATCCGATTTCCGGACAGGCCGCCATGCTGGAGGAGGCGCGCATGCTGGGAGAACTGCACGCCCAAGGCTGGACGCCGAAACGCACCATCATCTATTGCGCTTGGGACGGCGAAGAACCCGGGCTCCTGGGTTCGGTGGAATGGGTGGAAACCCATGTCGGCGAATTGCAGCAGCATGCCGTGCTCTACATCAATTCGGACAGCAATGATCGCGGCTATCTGTTGGCCGGCGGCACACAGGACATGCAGAGTTTCATCAGCGGCGTCGCCCGGGATGTACAGGATCCGGAGACGCGGATGTCGGTGTACACGCGCGCGCATCTCGTCGGCATCGCCAAGGCGAAGAATGCCGAGGAGCGCAGCGACCTTCGCAAGCGCGACGATCTGGTGGTGAAAGCTCTCGGAGACGGTTCGGACTATACGGCGTTTCAGGACTTCGCCGGAATCTCGACGCTGAGCGTGGAATTCGGCGACGAGGATGATGGCAGCCAGTATCACTCGGTCTACGACGATTTCTACTGGTACACCCAATTTGCCGACAAGGATTTCGCCTACGGCCGCGCACTTTCGCAAACCGCAGGCACGGCCATCATGCGGGCGGCCGGCGCCGATTTGATTCCGGTCGATTTCACGCCCCAGGCCGAGGCCATCGATAAATATGAAGCCGATCTTGAAAAGCTGGTGAAGGACAAGCAGGACGAGTTCACCGAGCGGAATCTCGAATTGAAGGAAGGGGTCTTCAAGGCCATGCAGGATCCTCACCGGCCCTTATTGCCGCCGCCGGCCGAGACCGTGCCCCCGTACATCAACCTGGCTCCGATAAAGAACGCGCTTGCCATGCTCAAGAAGAGCGCCGACCGCTACTCGGCCGCCCTCGTGAAGTTTCGTGCGCGATCCTCGCCCCTCTCGGCGCAATCGCTGGAGACGATCAACGCGGACCTGCTGCGAGTTCCGCGGTCCTTTCTCAACCAAAAGGGTCTTCCTGAGCGGCCGTGGTTCAAGAACCAGATTTACGCCCCGGGCGCCTACACCGGATACGGGGCGAAACCCATTGCCGCCGTTCGCGAATACATGGACGAGAAGAAGTGGACCGAAGCGGAAGGTCAGGTACCGCAGGTTTCGCAGGTCATCGACCATGCCGCCGCCGCCGTCGACAAGGCAGCGGCCGATCTCGAGAGCGCGCTGGCACAGGCCCAAGGCCAATGAGATTGGCTTAAGGCCCCTTAGGAAGCCGCTTCGAAGATCAGAATGGCGGCCGCGAGATCCTCGAGCGCCGCGCCCACCGATTTGAATACGGTGATCTCGTCCTCGCGTTGCCGGCCCGGCCGATCTGCGCGGCACAGGTCGTGCAGATCGTGCACGGCGTCCTTCAGCAGCACGCCGCTTGCGATCGGCGAGGCAATGTCGCCGGCCTCGTGCATCGCGCCCTCGCGCGTATCGACGAACACCCGCGCCTTCTCGATCAACGCATCGTCCGCCTCGCGCATGCCGGGCGTGTAGCCGCCGACGAGATCGACATGGGTGCCGGGGCGGACCCAACGCCCTAGGATCAGCGGCACGGTAGCGAGGGTAGCCGCGGAAATGATGTCCGACTCGGCGGCGGCGGCGGGCAGGTCCGAGGCAACATGGGCATCGATGCCGCTGCCGCGCAGCTCTTCCGCCATGGACGCGGCGTGAACCTGCGATCGTCCCCAGACGCGCACCCTCGTCAGATTCGGGCGCAGCGCGACATGATAGTGGGCGAGTTGCCGCGCAACCCTGCCGGTCCCGACGATCAGCAGCGACTTCGCGTCGCGCCGCGCCAGATACCGCGCAGCCAGCGCGGAAGTCGCCGCGGTGCGCCGTGCCGTGAGCTCCCCGCCGTCGATCATCGCCTGTATTGTTCCGGTATCCGCGTTCACCAGGATGTAGGCCGCCGACACGGCGGGCAGATTGCGTGGGGAATTACCGGGAAAGATCGTGACGATCTTGATCCCGAGATAGGCGCCGGCGCGCCATGCGGGCATCAGCAGCAACGTTGCATCGGGTGCTCCGGGCGCCGGAACCGTGTGATGATGGCGGACCGGCGCGGTGCAGCCGCCGCGAAACATCTCTGCGATCGCTGCAACGAGAGCTTCGGGCTGCAGGCGTGTAGCGACGGTCTCGGCATCGATGATCTGCACGGCCGAACTGTAGCACGGCTTACAGTGCGGGCCGATATC
>JBARBX010000385.1:0-9873 GCA_049793535.1 Steroidobacteraceae bacterium
CGGCAGGAGAGTCCGAGTGGCAGCGTCGTCGCCCTGAAGATCGGCGTGGGCAGTTCGGCGGATTGGACGGGCACGCAGAAGGGCGTGTTCATGATCTCCGGACGCGCGATCGATCTTGGGTCCAGGGCCTCGCGGGGCGGCACTCTGGAGGTGCGCTATCGAGTCGACCGGGTGCCGGAGCGCAGCGTCACGATGGGCTTGCGCTGTACCGAATCTCTCTGCGGTACCCGCAAAGGTGCGACGCTGGATGTGACTTCCGCCTTCCGCGACGGGCACCCTGGGGACTGGCGGTCCCTGTCGGTTCCGTTGGCGTGTTTTGCGGCAACGGGCGCCGACCTCGGCAGCGTGGAGGTGCCGTTCGCGCTGGCGACCGCGGGCCGCTTCGGATTGACGATTTCGGAGGTTGGCATCGCGCATAAGACATCGACCGGCGCGCCTTGCCCGGGCTCCTGAGGGTTTGCAGCGCGAACCCTGCGGCGAATCGCTAATATAGGGGCAAAGCGAGGTTATAAGTTGGCCATCAATCTTGCACCGGCGTCCGTCACTATTCAGGAAGTCGCAGACCTCGCCAAGGTCTCGCCGAAAACCGTGTCGAGGGTCATCAACAATGAGCCCCGGGTCCGCTCGGACACGCGCGCCCGGATACTCGAGGCCATCGAGCAGCTCAATTATCGCCCGAATCTCAATGCGCGCGGCCTCGCCAGCAACCGGTCGTTTCTGGTCGGGTTGTTTTGCGAGAGGCCCGGCGACTACCTGAGCGAATTCCAGGCGGGCGCGGTCGAGCGCTGCCGCGAATCAAGTCTGCATCTCATGGTCGAGCCCTGGGACGTTGACAGCCCGGGGATCGACAAGCGGATCGACACCTTGCTGGGACAATTGCGACTGGAAGGGGTCATATTGCTGCCGCCCTTGAGCGATCACCCGGTGGTGTTGAACAAGCTCCATGAGGCATCGATTCCGATCGTCCGCATCGCTCCGAAGCATCAACTGAGCGCCACGCCGTCGATCGGCATCGACGACTACGCTGCGGCGCGCCAGGTCACCGCGCATCTGGTGAATCTCGGCCATCGCCGCATCGGATTCATTCTGGGCCGGCCCGAACATGGCGCTACCGAGCAGCGGTACCTGGGCTTCGTGGACGAAATGCGGGCGCACCAGATTCCGGTCGACTCCCACCTGGTCCAGACCGGCAATTTTGCATTCGGCGACGGATTGATATGCGCCGAACGCATGTTGCGCGCCGCGAAGCCGCCGACCGCCATCTTCGCCAGCAACGACGATATGGCCGCCGCGGTGGTCTCGATGGCGCGCAAGTTCGGGCTCGACCTGCCGGGCCAATTGTCGGTGGCCGGCTTCGACGATGCGCCCGTCGCCAGCATGATATGGCCCGAGTTGACCACGGTGCGCCAGCCCACCGCGGCCATGGCGAGGATCGCCGCCGATTTGATCATCCGGCTGGAGCCGCGCCGCAACGGCTGGCCAGATCGCATTCCGCGTCACTTGCTCGATCACGAGCTGGTCATTCGCAACTCGACCGCGCGTCCCGCGAATCGTTAGGCTCCTGGCACCCGATCGGCGGGCTCAGCCTGCAGATGCAACAAGGGACCCAGGAATTTCTCGTAGTGGCGCCAGCGCTCGATCGAAGCCTTGCTGATTTTCTGCCGCACCTGCCACTTGCTGGCCGTAAGCACCGTGCGCCGGGTGCGGTGGAAATCAAGGCAACGCGGGTCCCAAGGTAGATCGATGAATTCCAGCATCCTGCGGCTCCATCCTTCCTGATCGGCGACCAGTCCCTCGTACGGCACTTCCAATATCGCCCGTTCGGGCAGCGTCGATCGCCAATGGTTCATGATGCGCAGGTATTCGGCGTAGTAGTGCGCCAGATCCCCCAGATCGTTCGCATAGGACACGATGGTTTCGAAATGCTGCACATAGATCGATAGGCAGGTGTCGAGCGGATTGCGCCGCATGTGGATGATGCGTGCGTTCGGCAGCGCCGCGTGAATCAGCCCCAGGAACGGGAAATTGGTCGGCATCTTGTCCACCACCCGCGGAGCATCGGCCGACAGCTCGTGCAAAAGCCTAAGGTAATCGCCGGCCAGCGTGTTCAGAGCGCTCGCGCTCGTCTCCGCACCGTCGGCGGACGGGCGATACGTTGCGGCAGCGGCGCTCCAATAGGTCAATTCTCCGGCGCCGAAAACCGCCGGATGCGAGGCCAGGATCTGCTCGGCAAGCGAAGTACCGGAGCGCAGCATCCCGACGATGAATACCGGCCGCGGCGAATCGCTCGCGGCGGTTCTCGGCTGATTTAGCCAATGTCGGTCGTACGCATCGATGGTGATATCGACTGCCCGCGTCAGTTGCCGCCTGTCATGTTGCAACCGGTTCAGCTTGGTCAATTCGTTCGCGCGCCGGAAATGCGTGAACGCCTGCTCGAAGTCCTGAATGTCGTCGAAGTACTTGCCGAGGGCATAGCGCAGGCAGATTTCACGCCGGGGAGGCAGCCCCTGTGCGGCGATGCGCTGCGCTTGCGACAACCAGGCCGCGTCGCCGAGAGTCATTTTCCGCAGTCGCGCGAGACCGGCCCAGGCCTCGGGACACGTCGGTTCGATGGCGATTGCGCGCTTGAAAAAGTCCTCCGCGTCCGTGAATTCGCCCCGATCCGCGTTCGCTTCGGCAAGAACCGTAACAGCCGCGGCCGACTGCGGATTCAGTTCAAGCGCTCTGCGGCAGCTGGCCTGTGCTTCCTCGGTACGCCCCTGCAGTCTCTGCGCGATGCCGAGATTGCAGTGCGCCTCCGCGAAATTGGGATTTATCGCGAGCGCCCTGCGATAGCTCGCCTGCGCTTCGGACAGCCGCCCCAGTCCCCGCAACCCGTTGCCGAGATTGTTGTGCGCCTCCGCGAAACTGGCATTGATCGCGAGTGCCCGGCGGTAGCTCGCCACAGCCTCATCGAGCCGCCCGAGTTCCATCAGGGCATTGCCTAGATTGTTGTGCGACTCGGCGAACCCGGGTTCGATTGCAATCGCTCGGGCGTAGCTTGCCGACGCGTCCTGCGGACGCCCGAGCTCCAGCAGCGCGCTGCCCAGGTTGTCGTGAGCCTCGGCGTAGCGGGGCTTGAGGTGGACCGCTTGGCGACAACTTGCCGCCGCGTCCCGCGCTTGTCCGAGATCGAGTAGTGCATGCCCGAGGTTATTGTGCGCCTCGGCGAGTTGCGGATTCAGAAGCAGGGCGCGTCGATACTGCGCCACCGCATCGTCGAGGCGCCCAAGTCGTCCCAAGGCATTGCCCAAATTGTTGTGCGCCCCGGCATCGGTCGGCAACAATTTCGCCGCCATTGTCAGCGCATACAGAGCCTCCTTGCCCTGCCCGGCCAGCGATACGCCCAAAAGCTGCCAAACGACGCCGGAGTCCGGGTTCAGCTCCAGCAATTGTCGCGTCTTGTTCTCCAGTTCCACATACCGTCCGGCGTTGATCAGCGCGACCAGCTCATTCATGTCAGGTGCGGGCATGGGTCGATACGTTCAACGCCTCGATGGCCCCCACGATGTGATAAAAAGTGCTGGCTGGCGCGGGTGAGTCGAGGAAATCGCCGGTTGGCAGTCGCACATCCAGCCAAAGGCCCGGCGTGGGGGTGTTCATATAGGTTGCCAGACTGGCCGCGGCGGAGACCGCCATCGACTGGTATTGCGGCTCACCGGTGAGCGTGGCGGCGAGCAGCGCCGCCTTCAGCCGCTCGCATTGCGGCCAGCAGCGCGCGCTGGCGTCCTCGACCGAGAAATCCTCGCGCAGTGCATTGATCGCGAATCCGTTGCGAACGCCGAACCCTTCGCCGATCGAAATGAGCCGCAGAGCCGCCGCGCGCAGCGCCCCGGAATGCCAGCGCTCGCAGCGCAGCAGCAGCCACGCCCATTCGAACTGGTGCCCGGGCTCGATGCGGCGGCCGGCACTTTCCGGCGCCGGCTGCCATGTCGCAAGATAGGACTCGCCGACCGCGCCGTTGTCCTTGCGGATGAAGCGCGACAAGGCCAATTCGACGATGCTCCGAACACCCTTTACCCACCCGGCATCGCGTCCGATCTCGGCCCACGCGAGATACGCCTCGAGCAGGTGCATGTGCGGATTCGACTCGCGGCGATCCGTCGCCTGCCGATCCGACAGATACGAGCCTTCATCCGCGCCCAATTGGACCTCGATCGCCCGGCGCAATTCAAGCGCGGGTTCCTCGAATTCCCGAGCGTCGAGCGTACGCGCAGCCACGGCATACCCGAGGAGTGCGAACGCTTGATCATAGAGCAGCGCCCGCTCATCGAGGGAGGCGCCATCGGGATCCACCAGGGTGCGGAACAGCCCGTCGCTGCGCCTGTAGTTCGTGGTGAAGAAGTGCATTCCGCGGGCCACGATACCCGCCGCATCGCCGTGCCACCCGAATGTGCGCGCCTGCGCGAAAGCGTACACCTGGCGCGGCTGAACTCGCGCCCGCCGCGGCTGCGCCAGCGGATGTCCGTTGCGGTCGAGGGCCTCGATGAAGCCGTGGTTGCGGGCATCGATCCCGTTGTGCGACCACAATGGATACGCGGCGGCGACCAGCCATTCGACCAGGCGCGTCCGCAGTGGCGGCAGCGCGTTCATGATGTCTTGAGCAGCGCAAAACGCGTCGGCAACAGACGATAGCTGAAGGGCAGGATGGCGGCCCCCACCGCGGGTGCGTCATCCGACGTCAGGGCGCGCGCCACCGGTGCGATCGCCGGGATCTGCGCCGCAAATGCCGCCATCCGGTCGTTCAGTGAAGCCGCCAGCCGGTCGACCAGCACTGCGGGTAAGCGTCCGCCGATGAGTATCGCCTCCGGATTGATCAGACAGTTGACCGCAACGAAGGAGTCTACCAGCGCCTCGGTCGATTCGTGAATCCAGCGATCCACGATCGAGCGTGCCGACGGCCCAAGACGCGTCAGCCCGCGGGGCGTCGCGACTCGAAATCCCTGGTCGGCGAGACGGCTGTACAGGGCGGAGAGCGATACGATGTTCTGTAGCTGACTGCCGTCGCCGGATCCGCTGCGGGCGCGCAACCAGCCGATTTCGCCGCTGCGCCCGTTGGCGCCGCGAAAATAGCTGCCGTCGGCCACCAGGCCTCCGCCCAACGCCGCGGTCACCAGCAGGTAGAAAAAACTTCGATAGCGGTGTCCGGACCCGAACTGCATCTCGCCGATGGCCGCCGCCGCAGCGTCGTTTTCGATGAAGACCGGAATTCCAAGCACGTCGCGGATCAGGTCTTCGACGCGTACCGAGGCCCAGGCAGCGTAGTCGGCCGGCTGATTCGGCAGATGCGCCCGGGTGATGTCGTCCGGGAAGGCGACGCCGACGCCGATGAGCCGATGGCGCGCGATGCCCGCCTTGGCAAGGAGCTGCCCGATCGAGCGTTGAAAGAACACCTGCACGGTCGCGGGTTTGGCGAAGCGAATTTCCCGCGAGGCGCGAGCACGCACTTTGCCGACGAAATCGAGCACCACCAGCGTTATATGATCGCGGTCGACGTGAAGTCCGATGGAAAAGCAGCTGTCAGGATTGATCGCGAACTTGATCGCCGGCTGGCCGCGCGCGCCACGCAGACGCCCCGCACGCAGGATGAGTTGGTGGTGCAAAAGGCGGTTGGTGATGTTCGCTATTGCCGCCGCCGTCAAGCCGGTCTTCATCACGAGCTCTGTGCGGGTGACGGGTCCATTGACGCGCACGGCGTGCAGCGTGACCCGCTGGTTGTGGTCCCCGGCACGCACCAGGTTGGTCCCGGAGAGCTGCGGCCCGCGTATCAAGCGACGTCGGCTGCGAGTGCCAGCGCGCCCAGAGGGCCCGCCTGCCGCCCCAGGCCCGGGGGCACCGCATAGTCATCCATGCCGCCGATCAGCTGCTCCAATTTCAGGTATCCGTTCAGACTGTCGATGAGCTGCCGCCGAACGCATCCGAGCAGCTCGGGCCGCGCCTCGGCCACTCCGCCGCCGATCAATATGCGCCGGGGCGCCGTTGCCAGGACGATGGTATGCAGCAGCTGCGCCAAGGCATGTGCAACCAGATCCCACACCGGGCTGTCCCAAGGAACTTGATTCGCGGGCAGGCCGGCGCGTGCCGCGATCGCCGCGCCGGAGGCCAGACCCTCGACGCAGTCGCCGTGGAACGCGCATGCGCCCGCCCAGGCATCGCCGGCTTTGCGCGCGATGCGAATATGGCCGAGTTCCGCATGGCTGAAACCGTAGGCCGGGCGTCCGCCGACCACGAGACCTACACCCACCCCGGTGCCCACGGTCACATAGGCGAAATCAGCCAGGTGCTTGGCGGCTCCCCAGCGTCCCTCGGCGAGCGCAGCGCCATTCACATCGGTATCGAATCCCACCGGCACAGGGAACAGCTTTGCCAGGCGCCGTGCAATATCCACGTTGCACCATCCCGCCTTGGACGTCGACGTGATGAAGCCGTAGCGCGGGGAGGTGCGGTCCAGGTCGATAGGGCCGAACGAGGCGATGCCGAGCGCAGCGATTGCACCGTGGGCGCCGCTCCATTCGCGAAAAATGTGTTCGATCCGGATCAGCGTCGCGTTCGCGTCCCCGCCGGTAGGGACCGAGACTTGTGCGCGGATATCATCGGGTCCGGTGCCGATCAAGCAGACGCACTTCGTGCCGCCCAACTCGACGCCGGCCAGCAACGGCCTCGTGGCCATCATCGTGCCGCGGCTCCAGCCGTAAAATAGCTGTCGTGCGAGGGCGCCGACTGCGCAGCCTGCGCGGTGGACTGCGCAAGGGTACCGAGGATCTCGCGCAGCTGAGGCAGGGTCACGACATCCATCAACGGGTCGTAGCTTTCGGGGGTTATGCCGATGCCTTCGAAGATATAGAACCAACTCAGATCGGTGAACAGTTCGCCGCTCTTGGGCCGGATGCGTCCGGTGCGTTTATAGAGTTCGATGCGTTGCGCGAGGCTGTCGGGCAGCTTCATGGACTGGCAGTACGCCCAGAGCGGCGTATCGCTGCGTCCGGCTAGGTAGTGCAGGACGATGAAGTCGCGAATCCGCTCGATTTCCTGAATCACGTCGCTGTTGTAGGCGTCGATGTTGGATTGAGCGAATGACGAATTGGGGAAGTGTTCGAGCAGCTTGTATACACCGCTCATCACCAGGTGAATGCTGGTCGACTCGAGCGGCTCGAGGAAGCCGGAGGCAAGCCCGAGCGCCACGCAATTGCGATTCCAGAACAATTTGCGGCGGCCGGTGACGAAGCGCAAGAAGCGCGGCTCCGCGGCCGGTTGCCCGCCGACCGCGGCCAACAGTTCCTCGAGGGCTTCGTTATCGCCGATGTGGGCGCTCGAATAGACATAGCCGTTGCCTGTCCGATGCTGCAAAGGAATGCGCCAGCGCCAGCCGGCGCTGTGTGAAATGGCTTCGGTATAGGGCGGCCGTGCCGGGACCGACGCGGTCGGCAAGGCAACCGCGCGATCGCACGGCAGGACATCGCTCCAATCGAGGTAGCCCGTCTCGAGTGCCCCTTCGATCAGCACGCCGCGAAACCCGCTGCAGTCGATGTACAGATCGGCCTTGAGCCGGGTGCCGTCGCTGAAGATGAGCTCGTCGATAAACCCGTCCGCACGCAACGTGGTCTGCGCGACGGTGCGTTCCAGCCGCGCAACACCCAGGCGCTCGGAGTAGGCCCGCAGATACTTGGCCACCAGACCCGCGTCGAAGTGCAGCGCATGGCGCAGGCCGGAAACCGGCCCCTGTACCGAGGCATCGACAAAGCGGAACTTCCCGGCATCTCCGAGTGCCGCGTTCAGGCTGAAATCGTTGAATCGCGGCGCGAGGCCCTCCGCTCGCGCCTTCTGCCAGGCGTGAAAAAAAGGGCGCAGATTGATCATGGTGCCGAACACGCCGAACGGATGCCAATACGAGTGTCCGGCCCGCGACCAATCGGTGAACTTGATGCCGAGCTTGTAGGTCGACTGCGTGTGCTTGACGAAATCGCCTTCGTTGATATTGAGAAACCGCAGCAAGTCGATGATCGGCGGAATCGTCGCTTCCCCGACACCGACGGTGCCGATGTCCGGCGATTCGATGACGCTGATGACAGTGCCCGTGCCGGGCAGCGCACGCGCCAGAATGCTCGCGGCCATCCAGCCGGCCGTGCCGCCGCCGACGATCGCAATACGCTTGATGTGGCTGTTGTCGTCCATCTTGCCTGGAGCCCTTGGATCGAGTGCGACTAGCAAGGCGAGATTAGGACATTCCTTGCGTCATTGCCCGCCGGCAACAAAAAAGGCACCGCCACCCCGGGGGGCGGGATGGCGGTGCCCGGGCTTTAGAGCTTGCCCTTCACGCCGAGGAAGAAGCGGCGGCCCCAGTCATCATACGTAAAGGGCTCGTTCGGCCATTGCAAGTACGTATGCTGGGCCTCGTCGGTGAGGTTCTGCACCGATACGATGATGCCGATGTGCTTGTTGAAGTCGTAACTCGCCTGCGCAACGAGTTGCCCGTAGGGAGCGGCGTAGATCTGGTAAATCTTCCCGCCGAACGGATAGGTCGAACCGGTCTCCGAGTCGTTGATGGCCTTGTCGCGATACGAGTACGAGCCGCGGCTCGAAAAGCCATGGTTCTCGTAGTACAGCGTTGCGGTGAGCGCGTCCCGGGAGACGCCGGGGATGGGTCCCCTGCTGCCGAAACTGGTCGGTTGCGTGGACTGCGACTGCGAGTAGGTGTAGTTGGCAGCGGCGCCGAAGCCTCGCAACCACTGCACCGAATCGCCGAAGGCGTACTGCCCGCTGAGTTCGAGGCCGTAAATGCGGCCGTTGCCGGCATTGACGGGCTCGGTCACATTGGCGGTGTGGCCGCCGAAATCGTCGTTCTCGAACGTGGGGATGTTTTCGATTTCGACGAAGTTGTCCACCTGCTTGTAGAACGTCGCGATGCTCGCCAAGCCGCCCGGGGCGAAATAGTTCTCGTACGACAGCAGGAATTGCGATGCGCGATACGGATCGAGAAACGGGTTGCCCTCCGCGCCGCCATCGAACAAGAACCGAGCGTTGCCCGTGACCGGGTTGGGGGAGCCGCGCGTAAAGTTGTACGACGGCCCAAGCCCGAGCGAATACAGATCCTGAGGTGCAACCACCCGCGCGGCACCGAATCGGACCTTCTGAGTGTCTGTCACGTCGAGCACGAAGTTGAAGGATGGCAGCACGTCGGTGTAGTTGCGCTTGGTGGTGACGGGGATCACGTTCGATTGGACCCCGTTCCAGGAGGCCGTGCCGTAATACGTGGGATGCGGGTTGGCCGCGCCGCCGTCGATCGTCAAGTCGGTGTTCACTAACCGGACGCCGAAATTCATGTGAAAACGGCTGCTCGGGCCGCCCATGTCGAGCATCAAATAAGGCGCCGTGGTGCGTTCGGTCACGTCGAACGAACTTAGGCCATCCTTGAAGAACTGCTCGGTATTGTTCACCACCCCGGCGCCCGCCCATACCTTTTCCAGATAAGTCGATGGGTTGGTGAGTCCGCTGGTCGAGGGATTCTTGACGATGATGTTGCCCACCGCAAAGTTCGGCACGGTCAGCGCCAAAGCTGGATTCGAGACCGCCGTCGAATAGGGAATGGTCGGCGCGCTGGCTTGGCAATACCCCGGATCCTGGTAGTACAGCCACGGCCCGAAGCCAGTGCCCGGAGTGTTGCCCGCCCCGCAGCTGCCGGCCACACCGCCGGGCTCCGTCCCGTTGATCAAGTAACGGCCGAAGGTCTGGTCGATATCACGGCCCGCATAGCGTACGCCCGCCGTAATCGTGGTCTTCACGTCCGTGATGAAGGCCGGATCCCACGCCATTTCCCCCTTGACCGCGAAATTCTTC
>JBARBX010000386.1:0-9435 GCA_049793535.1 Steroidobacteraceae bacterium
GAGACACATGCTCCGCCACCCCCCGCTCCAGGTCCGAGATCGTCTTGCGACTCACGCCCAGCTTCTTTGCGAACTCCGCCTGGGAGATCTTCGCTCGCCGCCGTCCCCGAGCCACCCACTGGCCCAGCTCGAATGGCTTCAGGAGTCGCTCCGCACCCACCGGTAGGTCGGCCATCTTCGTCACCTATAGTACTCACATGGGCCACATTCTACCGATTTCTGGTCAAAAATGGGAGCTATAAGTGACAGATCAGTGGCTCCGTTCGAGCAGAGCGTAGCGGCGGCCATTGGGCAGCGAGTAGCTTTTGGCCACCTGCAAGCCGGCCGCCTCCGCCCAAGGCAATTCAGGTTTGTCGTCCGCGCGCCGCGCCGCGCCGAACGCCGTCGCGATGGACATCGGGGGATGCGGCAATTGAACGACGACGAGACTTTCAGGTGCGGCCAGCGTCTTCGACTTGAGCTGCTGGACGGTGGCTGCCTCGATGGGGCCGGGAATCAGAGCGACTTGAGTCCGAGCGTACATGTCGATGATGGCCCGAGTGGTCTCATCGGGCGCAAACAGGATCAGCGGCCTGTCCGCGGAGTCTTGGCCGATGGTGCGGGCGATCGATCCCAGATCCTGCCAAGTATCGACCTCGGCGTATATCTGCGATGCCGGACCCACCAGCAGCGCGCAGTAGGCCAGCAGCAGCGAGGGCAGTGCGCGCCGCGCTGGGTCTCGCGCCGCGCTCCACGCATGCAGCGCAAAGTATGAGGCGACGAGCACGCCGGCGGCGCTGATCGCGACGAACCTTGCATGCGATCTCATGGAGACCCAGGCATCCGCGCCGACCAAGTACGCCGCGGCGGCAAACAAGACCACGCCCGCCAGCAGCAGCACCGCAGTCGCGCGCAGCGCGCGAATGTCCCAGCGGTCCGGTTGTTGCAGGCCCACCGCTGCCCACCAGGCGAGCAGCAGCGCCATCCCGGGCAGGGCCGGGGCCAGATAAACATTGCGGGCGGTCGCCGCCAAAGAGAGGAGCGCGAGGGGCGGGAGCGACGCCGCCAACGCGAAGCGCACCGGTCGATGGGCGTCGAATGAGACTCTGCGATTCGCCCAGGCGCGGCGCAGAGCGGCGGCAGCCAGGAGGGTCCAGGGGCAGAGATACAAGGGCAGCTCGATCAGGTACTTGCCCGGCGAGTTGCGATGGGCAGCCGCGTACTGCAGATCCTGCGGTGCATCGACGTGCGTGAATCGGCCGACCAGATTGTTCCAGAAGAATACCTTCAGGTGAGCGGGTCCATCCGGGCCCACGTAGACGAACCACACCCAGACGCCAATCATTGCCGCCTGCAGGATCAATCCCAGATAGAGCTCCCAGCGCAGCAACTCGCGCCAGCGCTTCTCCCACACGATCAAGGTCAACAAGGTCAGCACCGGCACCATCCAGGCGACGGCGCTCTTGCTCAAGAACCCCACGCCTAAGGCGGCGTGCATCACCAAGTAGCCGTGCAAACGCTCGCGGCTCTGCGTCGCATAGAAGCCGCGGTAGGCGCCGAGCAGCGCCATCGACACCGCTGCGAGCAGCGGCGCATCCGTGGCCAGCCAAATGGCGACCTGGTACGAGAGCAGAAAAGTGCTCACCGCGGCGGCGCCGACCAGCCCCGCGACGCGCCCCGCGCTGCGCCGGGCCAACAATCCCACCGCGAGTGCGGTGATCGCGGCATACAAAAGGTTCGGCGCGCGCGCCACCCACGCTTGGTTTCCGAGGAGCCGAATGGGGACGGCCGCGAGCCAGTATGTCAGCGGCGGCTTTTCGCAGAAGGCCTCGCCGGCCAGGAGCGGCACCGCCTTATCGGTCTGCCAGCTCATGCGCCAGGCAATGTCCGCTTCCCGCGGTTCGTCTGGCGTCCAATAGGCGCGGCCGAAGATGCCGACGCACCACACGAGCAGCAACGCCGCTACCACCCACGCGGCCGGCGAGCGGAGGCCATTCCACAACGCGGTATACTTCACAGCCAACAAAGGAGCGGGCATGGCATTCGCTGACTATACTTCACAGGGCGCCATCGCCGTGATCACTCTGAAAAATCCGCCGGTCAACGCCTTGAGTCGTGGACTGCGCGCGGCAATCGCCGATGGCTTGGAGCAGGCCGGCGACGATGAGTCGATTCGGGCGGTGATTATTATCGGCAGCGGCAGCGCCTTTTGCGGGGGCGCCGACGTGAGCGAGTTCGGATTGCCCGCCATGTCCGCGAGCCCGTCTTTGACGGATCTGTTGGCACAAATCGAGGGCTCGCCCAAACCGGTGATCGCGGGGCTCAACGGGCTGGCATTGGGCGGGGGACTGGAGCTCGCGATGGCATGCCACTACCGAATCGCCTCTCCGGGAGCGCCGCTCGGACAGCCCGAGGTCAAGCTCGGGCTTCTGCCGGGGGCCGGAGGCACGCAGCGTTTGCCGCGCCTCGTGGGAGTGGAGCGGGCGCTCAACATGATTGTGGGCGGCAATCCGGTGAATGCATATGATTTGGCGAAGACCGAATTGCTCGATTCGATCGCCGACGGCGAGCTGTTGCCGGCCGCCGTCACATTTGCCGAGCGCGTCATCGCCGAGAAGTCGCCGCTGAAAAAGGCGCGCGACATCAAGATCAATCTGCCCAACGCTGAAGGCTTCCTGGATTTCGCGCGCGGCGCAGTCGCTCCGCTCGCCAAGAACTACCCCGCGCCGCTCAAGTGCATCGACGCCATCGAGGCCGCGGTGCTCAAGCCCTTCGACGAGGGAATGAAAATCGAGGGGTCGTTGTTCATCGAATTGCTGAACACGCCGGAGTCCAAGGCCTTGAGGCACGCGTTCTTCGCGATGCGGGCCGCATCCAAGATACCCGACGTGCCGGCGGGCACTCCGCTGCGCCCGATCAAGTCGGTCGCCGTGATCGGCGCCGGCACCATGGGCGGGGGCATTGCCATGAACTTTGCCAACGCGGGAGTACCGGTCACGGTACTCGAGACCACCCAGGCGGCGCTCGACAAGGGTCTGGCCACCGTGTGGAAAAATTACGAGAACACTCTGAAGAAAGGGCGGCTGAACCAGGAGGAGTTCGACAAGCGCGTCAAACGGATCGGCGGCACGCTGGCATACGAGGACATCAAGGACGCCGACCTGGTCATCGAAGCGGTCTTCGAGGACATGGAGGTGAAGAGACAGGTGTTCGAGAAACTGGACAAGGTCGCGAAGAGCGGAGCCGTTCTGGCCTCGAACACCTCAACCTTGGATTTGAACAAGATCGCGGCCTTCACGCAGCGCCCGCAGGATGTCATCGGCCTGCATTTTTTTAGCCCGGCGAACGTCAGCAAGCTGCTCGAGATCGTCCGCGGCGCGCAGAGCGCCAAGGATGTGGTGGCGACAGCCATGGCCGTGTCGAAGCAAATCAAGAAGGTCGGCGTCATCTCCGGCGTCTGCGACGGATTCATCGGCAACCGGATGATGAATGCCTACTTCCGCCAGATGGAGCTGCTGCTGGATGTCGGTGCCTTGCCGCAGCAAATCGATCAGGCCATGGAGAAGTTCGGCTTCGCCATGGGCCCGTTCCGGGTGAGCGATCTGGCGGGAAACGACATTCTCTGGTACATCCGCAAACGCCTGTACGTCGAGTATCCCGACCGCGTTTTTTCCAAGACGCCGGATCGCATCTGCGAATTGGGACGATTCGGCCAGAAGACGGGTGCAGGCTGGTACGACTACAAGCCCGGCGACCGCGCGGCCATCACGTCCGAACTCGTCAACAAGATTGTGCTCGAGGAATCCGCCAAATTGGGGATCAAGAGACGCAAGGTCGGTGACGAGGAGATCGTGCAGCGGGCGCTGTACTCCCTGATCAACGAAGGCGCACGCATATTGGAGGAGGGAATCGCGCTACGCGCCTCCGACATCGATGTCGTGTACCTGACGGGATACGGATTTCCCGATTTTCGCGGCGGCCCGCTGTTTTACGCCGATAGCGTCGGCCTGCCGAATATCCTGCGCACCATGCACGAATTTGCCAGGGGTTATCAACCGGACGCTTGGGAGCCGGCACCCCTGCTCAAGCAACTTGCCGCCGAAGGCAAAACCTTCGCGAGTTGGGGAAATCCATCATGACCGACGCCGTCATCGTGTCCACCGCCAGGACCGGTCTCGCCAAGTCCTGGCGCGGGGCGTTCAACATGACCCATCCGGTGACCTTTACCGCGCACGTGCTTCGTCATGCGATGGAGCGCGCCAAGCTCGATCCTGCGGAAGTCGAAGACGTCATCGTCGGCGGCACGTTCATGGAGGGTGCGGCGGGAATGAATGTGGCACGAATAGTGGCGCTGCGCGCCGGCTGCCCGGTCACGACGGCGGGCGTCACGGTGAATCGCTTTTGCTCCACCGGCCTGCAAACCATCGCGCTTGCGGCGCAGCGAGTCATCGCCGGCGAGGGCGAGATCTACGCGGCCGGCGGGTTGGAATCGATTTCCTGCATACAAAATCAGGCCAATCTTCGCATGCTGAAAGAACAGTGGCTGGTGCAGCACAAGCCGGAAATCTACTGGAACATGCTGCAGACCGCCGAAAACGTCGCCAAGCGCTACAACATTTCGCGGCAACTACAGGACGAATACGGAGTACAGAGCCAGCTTCGCGCCGCGGCGGCGGCTCAGGCCGGCCGGTTCAACGATGAAATCGTGCCCATGACCACGGTCATGGCGGTGGCCGACAAGAACTCCGGCAGCATCGGCACCCGGGAGGTCAACATCGCCGCCGACGAAGGCATTCGGCCGGACACGACCTACGAAGGGGTGTCGAAAATCCGCGCGGCGACCCCGGGAGGCGTGATCGCGGCGGGCAATTCCAGCCAGTTCTCCGACGGCGCCTCGGTGTGCATCGTCATGGACGCGAAGCGCGCAGAGACGAAGGGATTGAGTCCGCTCGGCATCTTCCGCGGATTTCAGGTCGCCGGCTGCGAACCCGACGAAATGGGAATCGGCCCCGTCTTTGCCGTACCCAAACTGCTGGCCAAGGCGGGCTTGCGCGTCGAGGACATCGGCCTCTGGGAATTGAACGAGGCTTTCGCGGTGCAGGTGATCTACTGCCGCGAGCGCTTGGGAATTCCCGAGGAGCGCCTGAATGTCGACGGCGGCGCGATCGCGGTCGGCCACCCCTATGGAGTTTCCGGCTCGCGTCTCGTCGGGCATGCGCTGATCGAAGGCAAGCGCCGCGGGGTCAAGTACGTGGTGACCACCATGTGCATCGGCGGCGGCATGGGAGCGGCCGGACTGTTCGAAGTGGCGTAACGTGCTAGAGGTCGGCGCCATACCGCACTCGCTACGGTTGGCCGCCGCGGCGATGTCTTTGGCGCTCGCCGCGTGCGTTTCACCGCACCTGCGTTGCAAAACAGGCGAGCAGCTCGCGGTTCAGGACACCTTGTACTTTGGCACGCATAGTCCCCGCGGTGCCGTCACGGCGGACGACTGGACGAAATTCCTGGACACGACGATCACCCCCCGATTCCCGCAGGGTCTCACCGTCTCGCAAACCTCCGGTCAATGGCGCGGAGCCGATGGCGCGATCGTTCGGGAATCCACCTACGTGCTGGCGGTGATCCACCCCGACGGCGCGCCGAGCGAGGCGGCCATCGCCGAGATCGTCGCCTCCTACAAGGCTGCGTTCCAACAAGAGTCGGTGCTCCGAACCACGGCCGAAACCTGCATGTCGTTCTAGGCGATCCCAGTTGTGTCGTTGTGTACTAATATCTAAAAATGTAAATAAATTGCATTTATATATAAAAATAGATAAAATCACAATATCTAAAACAGGAGATATTTAGTGGAGTACGTTGCCCGCACCGCCCACCAACTCGGGCAAGTGCTGAAAATCCGACGCAAGCAACTAGGGCTCACCCAACGCGAGGTCGCCACCAAGGTCGGCCTCCTCCAGGCACAAGTATCCGTCATCGAATCTCACGATGCCAAAGCCACAGTGACGACGCTGTACAAAGCGCTCTCGGCACTCGGCCTTGAGTTGGTGCTACGCGACAGCGCTCCAGCCCCCGTCGACCCCACGGAATGGTAGCTCGTGACGCGCCCCTCGAGTCCCAAGTCCCTGTTCATTTGGATGAACGGTGAACTCGTAGGCCAGTGGTCATACCGCGCCAACCGTCCGCACCAGTTGACGTATGCCGATCAATGGCTGGCCTCATCTCGCGCCCGTCCGCTCTCCTTGTCGATGCCGCTTGGCCCTATCGGAACCGTCTATCGAGGCTCGCTCGTTGAGCGCTACTTCGAGAATTTGCTGCCGGATAGCAAGACTATTCGGCAACGACTACGGCAGCGATTCGCTGCAAAATCAGACAAGGCCTATGATTTGCTTGCCGAAATTGGCCGCGATTGTATCGGCGCCATTCAGTTGACGATCGAAAACGAGGCGCCCAAGAACGTGCGCAAGATCGAGGGGGCCCCGGTCGACGACGCTGCGATTGCCGAACTTCTGCGAAATACAACAAGTGCCACAGCGCTCGGGCACAACGTTTACGAGGACGAATTCCGAATCTCCCTGGCCGGGGCTCAAGAGAAGACTGCCCTCCTGCGCTCGGGTGGGAAGTGGATTCGACCGTTGGGCGCCACTCCGACAACCCACATCCTCAAACTCCCGATTGGCGAGGGAAACCGTGGCATTGACCTTACCCGATCGATCGAAAACGAATGGCTCTGCGCCCAAATCCTAACCGGCTTTGGAATCGCTGCTGCCAAATGTTGGATGGATCGCTTCGAGGAGCAGCGCGTACTGGTGGTTGAGCGATTCGATCGGCGGCTCGCCGACAATCGTCGCTGGATAATGCGGTTGCCCCAGGAAGACCTGGCCCAAGCTACGGGAACCGAGCGGGAGCAGAAGTATGAAGCCGATGGTGGGCCTGGGATCGAGCAAATCATGACTCTGTTACTCGGATCGGCGAAGTCGGACGCTGACAGATTGGATTTTTTTCGGACGCAGGTCCTATTTTGGTGTCTCTGCGCCCTTGATGGGCACGCCAAGAACTTCAGCATTTTTCTCGCACCGCAAGGCCGCTACCACCTGACGCCCCGGTACGATGTGCTCTCAGCGTTCCCTGTCCTCGGGAAAAAGGCCGGCCAGCTGTCGCCGCACAAGGTAAAGATGGCCATGTCGGTCCCCAGTGAGAAGCGCAAACACTACCACTGGGATTCAATCGTCTATCGGCATTGGCAACACCTCGCCAAGCGTTGCGGTGTCGCTGATCAACTCGATCCCTTGATAGCCGAAATAAGGGCTGCTACCCCCAAAGTCATCGCCACGGTTCAGTCGTTGCTGCCGAAGGGATTCCCGTCTTCGGTGGCTGGCCCAATTCTTGGGGGTCTGCTCGCGTCGACGAAAAAGCTTGTCGCAAGGTGATCGGAATCCGAACGATCCAAATAATCCAAGTGCTCACCTAGTACGAGCGAATACTTTCAACAACTTACCGCGCGGCGTCCGTTGCATGACCCGCTGGCGCCGGGCGAGTTCCGGGTGCACGAACATCGGGGCCGGACGTACAATATTGCATGGCAAAAAAACAGGACGCCGTTGATAACCTTCTCGACTCTCTGGTGTGGATGAGGCGTAAGGCAAAGAAGCACGAAGCTGTCGACGATTTGATCGATGCATTGATGAAGATGCGGCATAGGGTCAAAAAGAAATCGGCAAAGAAGAAGCCCGCAGGGAAGAAACGCGCAAGGAAGAAACCCAAGAAGCGCCCTTCCAAGGGGTGAGCGGCGACACCGGGCCGGCAAATCGATCCCTTGCACTCAAGGCGACTGGTTAAAAAATCTACAATTCAACACAAGCGCCTGAATCAGGGTTGAGTTTCCATGGCTGGTCACTCTTTATGCACAGGGTTATGCACTGAGACTGGGGATGGATGGAAAGATGCGCATCGAAATGAACTGCATTTCAATCGTCGCGCTAGCCCTTTTGACCCTGGATGTCCATGCCGACCTGCGGCCAGTGAAGATTGATAGGGGTTTCGTGCGGGGGGTCGTCGACGGCAATGTCGTTGAGTACAAAGGGATTCCGTTCGCAGCACCCCCGGTGGGAAATCTCCGTTGGAAGCCGCCGCAATCCCCAAACCATTGGCCTGGTGTACTCGAAGCTACTCGATTTCCCTCCCAATGCTCTCAGCTAGGACCGCCGCTCCCGACCATGCCCGAGGAGCCGACCAGCGAGGATTGCCTGTACTTGAATCTGTGGACCCCCGCCAAGCATACGAATGCGAAATTGCCGGTCATGGTGTTTTTCTATGGTGGAGGATTTCTTCGAGGGTCCGCTTCCACGCCTTTGTATGCCAGTGGTGGCCTGCCGAAGGCGGCCGGAGTGATCCTGGTCACCGTTAACTACCGCGTCGGCGCCCTGGGATTCCTAGCGCATCCCGAATTGAGCGCGGAATCACCTCGTCACGTGTCGGGTAACTACGCGCTGCTCGACGCGATCGCGGCATTGAAATGGGTCAGTCGCAATGTATCGGCCTTTGGGGGAGACCCGCGTCGGGTCACGATATTCGGTCAATCGGCAGGGAGCCAACTCATCAGCTTGCTCATGATTTCCCCGCCAGCGCGCGGTCTTTTCTCCGCCGCCATTGCCGAAAGCAACGCCAACATGGGTCCGGGCATGCCTGTTCTGGCCGATGCCGAAAGAAGTGGCGTGGCGTTTGCCGAATCCTTGGGAGCACAGTCCCTCGCCGATCTGCGCAAAGTCCCCGCCGAAAAGATCACCGCTCCTCCCTTCGAAGCCTGGCCGAACATCGACGGTTATGTGATCCCGGACGAGACGTACACCCTCTATGCGAGGGGACGCCAGGCATCGGTTCCACTGCTCCTAGGCTACAACGAAGACGAAGGCGAATATTTCCAAGCACCAACAACAGCGACTGACTACAAAGCCGCAGTCCGCAAGACGTACGGCTCATTTGCCGATCAAGTGTTAGATCTGTTCCCGGGCGGAACCGATGGGGAAGCAGCGCGTTCGAAAACTCAACTGTGGGCGGAAGCGGCTTTTGGATGGCAGATGTGGTCCTGGGCGCGGATTAATTCCTTGACCTCAAAACAAAAGACATTCTTTTACTGCTTCTCATCCAAATACGGCAACGGGCACGGTGCCGAGCTGCCTTTTGTATTCCAATATCCCTTCGGTGCGCCCTGGAACGACGATCAGCGCGACATGGGCAGAAAAATCGCTGCCTATTGGACCAACTTCGCCAGGACGGGAGATCCCAATGGCGGGGAATTGCCGACCTGGCCGGCATTCAATGCGCGGACGAATCCCGTGATGTATATCGGCGAGAAGTTCGAGGCCGGAACGATGCCGCAGCTGCGGGCACATTTTCTATTTGACACCTACATGAACTCAAAACGTTCATGGTAACAACGGCGGTCACAGCCTCGTGCAA
>JBARBX010000387.1:0-1591 GCA_049793535.1 Steroidobacteraceae bacterium
CCAGCAATCCCGTCTTGCCGTCCCAATTGGAGCCGGTGGGCAGGGTGTTGTCGACCAACAGCGACTGGGAAAGCACCTGATCCACTCCGCCCTGGCCGCCTGTGATGGGGACCGGAATGGCGCGTGGCGAATGCGCCAGGTCGCCCACCCGCTGCCAATCGATGTCCTTGTCATGCTCCGCGATCTTCTTCTGTAGTTTGGGACTGAGCAGCTTCGCGAGCAATGCCTTGCGATTCTTGCTCCAGTCGCGCGAATCATCCTCCATCACGGCGTAGGCCTGCATGTACAGCGTGCCGTCGCGCCATCCGAAGACGTAGGGCTGATTGACCACGGTCACCTTGGTGCCGATGGGGATCATCTCGTAGAAGACGGCAATGTCCTCAGGGTACAGCCGGATGCAGCCGTGGCTCGAGCGCATGCCGACGCCATAGGGCTTGTTGGTGCCGTGAATCAAGTAACTCGGCCAGCCCAGGCGGAACTCGAACGCGCCCAGGGGATTGTCGGGACCGGCGGGCACCTGCGCGGGCAGGATGTCGCCGTCCTTCGCATGCTCCTCGTGAATCGACTTGGGCACCACCCACACCGGATCCTTGACGCGGCTGACGATCTTGGTGGTGCCTTCGGGAGTCTTCCATCCCACGGTGCCGATGCCGATGGGATGCGTGAACACCAACTGCGGCTCGCCCTTCTTGTGCGGCGGATAGTAAAAGATGCGCATCGCGGCCAGGTTCACCACCACCCCTTCATGCGGGGCGATCGGCAGTATGAACTGCGTGGGCACCACCACTTCCTTGCCGACGCCCGGCAGCCAGGGATCGACTCCGGGGTTCGCGCTCACCATCTCCTCGTACCCCACGTCGAAGCGGCGCGCGATATCGGGCAGGGTGTCCTCTTTGCCGACGATGGTCTTCTGCACCTGGCCCACGATGTCGCTGCCGGCTTCGACTTCGGAGCGGTGCATGGCGGTGGGTTTGGGCAGCACTGGGGCCGGCGGCGGCGCCTGCACGACCGGGGGAGGCACCACGGGCGTGGGCCGGAACAGCGAACAGCCGCCCAACCCCAGCCCGCCGATGCAAAGGGCTACTTTCAAGAATTTCATGAGCCCTATCTACAGCAAAGTCGGGCGGTCAGGCAATTGATTGCGCGAAGGGGCCGTCTGGCCCGGCTGGCCCGGGGTTTGCGGAAAATGGCGTGCCAGCAGAGTGCCGATGGCGTCCACCCCGGCGATCGAACCCGCCTGGAACCGCCCGGCGCGGAAATGCTCTTCCATGAGCCGGCACACGGCCTCCCACTCGGCAGGGCTGACGCGGCCGTTGAATCCCCGGTCGGCGACGATGTCGACGCTGCGGTCCGCGAGTTGCACAAACACCAGGACACCGTTGTTCTGCTCGGTGTCCCACACCCTTTGGGAAGCGAACACATCGAGCGCGCGGGCCCGCGGCGTCACCCTTTTCAGGATGTGCAAGGGCGCCAACTCGGATTCGACGACGAAGCGGATTTCGCCCGCATGTGTGGCCTCAGCGCGGGCGATCGCCTGCTCGATGGCATCCAAGGTGGTGTTGGGGAACTTGAGGCGCGCGCGCCAGCGCGT
>JBARBX010000388.1:0-4236 GCA_049793535.1 Steroidobacteraceae bacterium
GATCGGAGATGTGGATTTTGCGTATCGGCGTCGCTTGTGTCTGTACGCCGGACCACACCCCGAGAGTCTCGAGGATTCGACGGCTGCCGTTCGACAGCGCCGTGGTGCGCTCATCGAAGCTCGGCTGCGATGCGGAATCGGGGGGAACGGCTTCCACCACGGCCACTTTGAGGCCCAGTGGCGCGAGCGCGACGGCGAGACTGGCACCCACCATGCCGCCGCCCACAATGGCGACGTCGAATAGCGGCGAGGTTGGCTGCGCCGTCATGCGGCCTGCACCAAGGCTTCGATCGCCTCCGGGGTTTTCTCGAGCGCCGCGGTCAGTACATCCGGTCCGCCGTCGGTCACCAGCACTTCATCCTCGATGCGGATGCCGATATTCCAGAATTCCTTCGGTACCCGCGCCGATGGACGAATGTAGATCCCCGGCTCCACGGTGAGCACCATCCCCGGCTCCAACACCCGCCATTCGCCGCCCACTTTGTAGTCGCCCACATCGTGCACGTCGATCCCCAGCCAGTGCCCGGTGCGGTGGCCGAAGAATTGCAGGTACGCCTCGGCCTTGATGAGCGCGGCAACCTTGCCTCGCAACAGCCCCAGCTTGACCAGTCCCTGCGTAATCACGCGCACGGCCGCCTCGTGGGGATGATTCCAGTGGTTTCCGCAGCGCACCTTGTCGATGGCTGCGAGCTGCGCCTCGAGCACGATCTCATAGACCGCACGTTGCGGCGGCGTGAAGCGGCCGCCCACGGGAAATGTGCGGGTGATATCGGAGGCGTACAGTTCATGTTCGCAGCCCGCATCGAGCAACAGCAAGTCGCCGTCGCACAGCAGTTGATCGTTGTCGCGGTAGTGCATGACGCAGGTATTGGCACCGCTGCCGACGATGGGGTAGTAGGAAATGTCCGCATTATGCAAGCGAAACTCGTGCAGCACCTCGGCCATGACCTCGTACTCCATGCGCCCCGGACGGACAAAGCGCATTGCGCGGCGATGCGCGCCCACGGCGATCTGGGCGGCGCGCCGAATGCTCGCCTGCTCGGCGCGGCTCTTGTAGAGCCGCATGTCGTCGAGCACATGCCTCAAGGCCACGAATTCGTGGGGTGCACCGGCGGCCTGGCGCGCCTGCGCCCGCAGACCGTTGACCCAACTCAAGACATGGGAATCGAACTCCGGGTGCGCGCCCATGGAGTAATACACCTGCGAGCGCGTTTCCATCAGCCCGGGCAGGATTTCGTCTATGTCTGCGATCGGAAAGGCATCGTCCGCCCCATAGCGCTCGACGGCGCCGTCGGTTCCCGCCCGCGCACCATCCCAGGATTCGCGCAATGCATCGTGCTCGCGGACGAACAGCAGGTATTCGGCGTGCGGGCGGCCGGGTACGAGCACCGCGACCGCGTCCGGTTCCGGGAATCCGCTCAGGTAGTGGAAATGGCTGTCTTGCCGGTAGGCGTACTCGATGTCGCCGTTGCGGTGGCGCACCGCTGCCGCCGGCAGGATGGCGATGGCATCCTTGCCGATGATGCGCATGAATTGGCGCCGTCGGCGCGCAAACTCCTTGCGATCCATCAGCGCCGGGCCCCGCTCAATGTAGCCGCTGCTGCGCCGGGTACACCTGTCGGCGAAGCGGCAGTAGCTCCTCGTAGACGACCTGGGCCGCGACCCGGATGAACTCGACCAATTCCGCATAGGCCTGCTCATTGGATTCATCGGCTTCCGCGTCGTCGCCGGTCGCCCGCGAGATTTCGGTGAAATCCCGCACGATCTCTCCGACATCGCCGGAGAGCGCCTCGAGATCGGAAATATGTCCAGTCCCCAGCCCGTAGAGAAATCCGGTACACCACAGTGCGAGCGCGTTGGCGCGCCCGTTGAGCGGCTGCTCGTCGTCGGGCAGCAACGGCTCGAACTCCATGCCCTGCTCGCCGAAAGACGTCGCGGTCGCGGTAAACACTCTTTCGATCATGGCGGACGACTCGTCGGACAGGGCCGCGCCGTCCGGCAGGATCTCATTGACCCAGTCTTGCATCTTGTAGGGCGACATCGAGCACAGCGCGCCGCACAACGACCCATGCGCCTCGGCGGCATCGGCCAGACTGCCGGCCGTCGCCAGGACGTCTTCGAAGTCCTTGAATCGAATATCCGAAATCATTTGCGCCGATAATACCGCAGGAGGGGGCCCCATCGCCCTTTGCATTGCGCCGGAACGCGCTCTATATTGTGTCCATGAACGAAGCCAACCCCAAGTCGGCGGTAGAACTCGAACTGAAACGGTTGGAGAAGAGGCTCGAAGACCTCATCGTAACCGTCAGCCAGATCAAGGAAGAAAATCGCGCCCTGCGCCAGCGGCAGGAGACATTGACCTCCGAACGCGCCGGCCTGCTGCAAAAGAACGAACAGGTTCGGGCCCGGGTCGAGGCGATGATCGGCCGATTGAAGTCGATGGAGCAGGCGTGAGCGACAATCAAGCGCGGGTCAGCGTTCGGATACTCGAGAAGGAGTATCACATCACCTGCCCCATCGAAGAGCGCTCCGATCTGCTCGATTCGGCCGAATTTCTCAACATGAAAATGCGCGAGATCCGCGACAGCGGCAAGGTCGTCGGCCTGGATCGTATCGCGGTGATTGCCGCCCTCAACATGGCGAACGAACTGATTCGCTTCCGCAACCGTGACACCAATCTCGATTCCGACGTCGGCGGGCGCTTGCGAATCCTGCGCGAGCGCGTAGAGTCGGCTTTGGAGAAGGGCCGACAGCTCGAGCTTTGAGGCGCCCTTCCTCGGACGATTAATTTTGGCGCTGCCTGCGGTGTTCGATGCGGATCGGGTTACCTCTCGACCCTAAGTTTTAAACCCCAGGGGCCATTGCTTGCTGGCAACATTGTGCAAGTCCGCCTCGAGCGGAAAGCCTTAAGTGCCGCAGTTAGCCCCACCTGGTGCGAAAGGCATCGGGAGCAACGGTCCAAAACGGCATTTGCGGGTGGCGCCATCTCCCTTCGATGAAAGCGAACTTACGTAAACATCTGCGCGCGCAGCGCCGCGCCTTGAGTGCCGCCGATCACGGTCGGCGCTCGCGACTGGCCGCCAAGGCGGTCAGCGCGTTGCCGGCATTCAGGACCGGCAAACGCATCGCTCTGTACCTTCCCTTCGACCGTGAGGCGGATACCGCCGCATTGATCGGCGCGGCGCGGCGCCGGGGAGTGTGCGTGTACGTACCCGTCATCGTCGATCGGCGCCATGGCCGAATACGCTTCTATCCGTTCTCCGGCAAAACGCGGCCCGGCACATTCGGCATCGCCGTCCCCAAGCGCCGGGCGCGCCCCATCGCGCCTCGATGGATGAACCTGATCGTCATCCCCTTGGTCGGCGTGGATGCGGGGGGGCGGCGATTGGGAATGGGCGGCGGGTTCTACGATCGAGCGCTGGAGTTTCGCCGCCGCCGCGGCCGTTGGCCGGGACCTCGCCTGGTCGGACTCGCCTTCGATTGCCAGCGCACCCAATCCGAGTTCGCCGATCCTTGGGACATCAATCTGGATTCGCTGGCGACGGAATCCGGACTCGAGCACTACCTCGCGAGCAACCTTAGAGACACCTCATGAACCATTGGCTACTGAAATCCGAACCCGACAGCTTCAGCATCGACGCTCTCAAGGGGGCGCCCAAACAGACGACCGCATGGGACGGCGTGCGCAATTTTCAGGCGCGCAACATGCTGCGGGACTCTATGAAAATGGGCGATTTGGCGTTTTTCTACCACTCGAGCTGCGACGTCCCGGGAATCGCCGGCATCGTCAGCATCGCGAAGGAGGGCTACCCGGATCAGACCGCTTTCGATCCGAAGCACCATCACTACGATGCCGACTCCAAGGCGGACGCGCCCCGCTGGTTCGTCGTGAACGTGAAGTTGGTGCGCAAACTGAAGCGCGTCATCACGCTCGATGAGCTGCGGCGGCACGCGGCGAAGCAGCTGAAGGATTTCGTTCTGCTGCGTCGTGGGAATCGTCTGTCGGTGATGCCGGTGTCGAAGAAGGATTGGGATTTCGTTCTCACTCTTGAGTGAGGCAGCTCACATCGCTAGCACATCGATGCAAGAAGAGCGACGTATTGCTTGTAAATTAATTATTCGTGTATATACTCGGACCCCGGACTAACCCGATAACGGAGTTTCTATCATGGCAGCGAAAGCAAAGAAGGCGAAGAAGAAGGTAGCTAAGAAAAAGGCCGCTAAGAAAAAGTAAGC
>JBARBX010000389.1:0-2432 GCA_049793535.1 Steroidobacteraceae bacterium
CATCTGCGCCCGTGCCGCCGGTCGCGACTCCGCCGCCGACGCCCTAGGCCCTGGGCCATGCTGCCGGTAGTCGCATTGATCGGTCGGCCGAATGTGGGCAAGTCGACCCTGTTCAATGCCATGACCGGCACGCGCGATGCGTTGGTCGCCGACCTGCCGGGGCTCACGCGCGACCGGCAATACGGTTTCGCGCGGCGCACCGAGGTCCCCTGCATCGTGGTGGATACCGGTGGTCTGGTCGAGAACGCGGACGTCATCGAAAGCCTGATGATCGCTCAGACCGAACGGGCGATCAGCGAGGCCGATCGGCTCATCGTGTTGGTGGACGGCCGGGCGGGGGTCACGCCGCAGGATCGATTCGTCGCGCAACTCGCGCGGCGCAGCGGCAAGCCGCTGTTTCTGGCCGTGAACAAGACCGAGGGCTTCGACCACGACATCGCGGTGGCCGACTTTCACGAGCTGGGATTGGGCGAGCCGCATCCGATTGCGGCGGCGCACGATCAAGGGGTCATTTCGCTGCTCGAGGCCGCTCTCGTCGGCTTGAGCGCCGATCCCCAAGACGGCCCGGAGATGACCGGCATCAAAGTGGCCGTCATCGGCCGACCGAACGTCGGCAAGAGCACCTTGATCAACCGTTTGCTCGGCGAGAATCGCATGGTGGCCTTCGATCAGCCTGGCACCACGCGCGATGCCGTGCTGGTGCCGTTCGAACGCGACGGCGAGCGCTACACGCTGATCGACACCGCCGGATTACGGCGCCGCTCGCGCGTCGAAGAGGCGGTCGAGAAATTCAGCGTCATCAAGACGCTGCAGGCGATCGAGACGGCTCACGTGGTCGTCGTGGTGATGGACGCGCACGACAATGTCGGCGAACAGGACGCGAGCCTGCTGGGCACGGTCATCGAGCAAGGGCGGGCCCTGGTGCTTGCGGTCAACAAATGGGACAACATTCCCACCGAGCAGCGCGACCTGATCCGCCAGCAAATCGTGCAACGCCTGCAATTCGCGGAGTTCGCCCCGCTGCACTTCATCTCGGCACGGCACGGCAGCGGCGTCGGAGAACTGTTCGCCGAGGTACGCAAGGTCTATGCGGCCGCGACCCGCGACATGAGCACGCCCGAGCTGACACGGGTGCTCGAAGCGGCTATTGAAAGCCACCAGCCGCCGCTGGTCAGCGGGCGCCGCATCAAGCTGCGCTACGCCCATCAGGGCGGCCGCAACCCACCCGTGGTCGTGATTCACGGCAATCAGACCGATCATGTGCCGGACGCCTACCGCCGCTACTTGGTCAACGTCTATCGCAAGGCGTTCGATCTGATGGGTACGCCCGTGCGCGTCGCGTTTCGCGGCGAGGAAAATCCGTTCGCGGGCAAGCGAAATCCGCTGACTCCCCGGCAAGTGCGCAAGCGCAAGCGGCTGATTCAACGCAACAAGCGCTAGGTGCTAGACTAGCCCGCCTAGGTCGGCGGGCGGTAATGGCGGGTAGCGGTGCTGCAGTTCACTAAAACGAAAGCCTTCCGCATATCCGCGGCCGCGGCGCTCGTGGTGGTGCTGTATGCCCTGGCCGGATTCGTGCTGGCTCCGCGCCTGCTGCGATCGGCATTGATGGAGAACATCCCCAAGACCCTGGGCGTAACGCCTCAGGTGGGCGAGATCCACATCAATCCCTTTTTGTTCCGCGTGGAGATCAAGGATTTTTCGTTGACGGCCCCGAGCGGCGAGAAATTGCTCGGCTTCGGACGGCTGTTCGTCGACTTCGACCTATCCTCGATCTGGCACCGGGCCTATACCTTCGGCAACATCGACATCGACGCACCCTGGGTCAACGCGACGGTCGCCAAGGATGGCGACCTCAATCTTCTGCAACTGCGGCCGAAGACTCCCGCCGCGAAACCGGCAGCGACACCGGCGCCGAAGAACGAACCGCTGCCGGCAATCCGCATCGGTTCGTTCAAAGTCAGCGCGGGAAGCGTTACCTACGACGATCGCAGCCGTGCGTCCGATTTCAGCGCGCGACTCGAACCGATCAATTTCGAGCTGCGGGATTTCACCACCGGAGTCGAGGGCGGCCAATTCACGTTTACCGGAGCGTCAAAACTCGGCGAGCGAATCGAATGGCGAGGGCATCTGTCGGCCCAACCGATCGAGTCGGACGGCGAACTGCATATCGGCGGGCTCCAGGCGCATACGATTTGGGACTATGTGGAAGACCAGGTGAACTTCGCGGTCAATTCCGGGACCATCGATGTCGACGCCACCTACAGATTCTCGCTGCAAGACGCGGTCAGTCTGAATTTGAACGTCTCCAAGATCGCAGTCTCGGATCTGTCCGTGAGGCCCAAGCAATCGGATGTGGATTGGATCGCTCTTCCACGGATGCTGGTGAGCGGAACCACGGTTGATCTGTCGAAGCGGCAGGCTCACATTGATTC
>JBARBX010000390.1:0-2539 GCA_049793535.1 Steroidobacteraceae bacterium
TGATTCGCCACGGCAAATTCCGCGCCTAGCACCTGCCAGATCACGGCAAGCAAGCTCCCAGAGCGCGGCGCGCGCGCTTCTCCGGGCTCGCCGACCGTCGCCGTCAGCCGCAGCCGCCACTTCGCCCGCGTGCAGGCCACGTACAGCAAGCGCTCCGCTTCGAGGGCGGCTGCATCGCGGAGCTGCCGGCGAAGAAACTCGAATAGTCGATCGCTGTCCGCGCCAATCCCCGGACGCGCGGCCATCACCATGCCGTCCCGGCCGGTGCGCGCGAATTCATGGGTGGCCAATAATTGATCGCGGCTGCGTGGCACCTGGCGATCCAGCGCGGGCAGCACCACCATGTCGAATTCCAGCCCCTTCGCCTTGTGTATGGTCATGATCTCGACGTGGCTGGCCGCGCCGTGATCGGCATACAAATCCGCGAAACTCTCGGGCAAGTCGGCGGCATCCGGCAGGCCGCGCTGTTCCAGGTCCCGCAGCCGGCCGAATGCGGCGCCTGCGAGTTCCAGGTCCTGCGGTGAAGCGGCGCAGCTCGCGCCGCCCAGTGCCAGCCAGGTCCTTTCCACCCAGCGTGCAAGCGAGCTGTCGCCGCGCACGCGGAAAGCGGCCTCCAGGGTTGCGTGCAGCCGACGGCAGCGCGCCTGACCATCCTCACTGAGTTGCCGCAACGCCGCCTCGTCGCCCAAGGCCTGCCACACGAGCGGCGCAGCATGGGAGATCTTCAGCAGGTCGGCGAGCGAAACTCCAGCCCATGGCGCGCGCAGTACCGCCAGCCACGCCGTGCGATCGCCGAGATGCAGCAGCGCGCAAGTCAGCATAGTGACGTCGCGCACGATCGTTCGATCCTGGAGCGGCTCGATTTCCACTGCGCGAAAGGCGACGCCTCGCCCCCTCAGGCCGGCCGCGATTTCGCGCGCATGGGTCCTGGCGCGCACCAGCACGGCGATGCGCCAGTTGGGATTGCCCCCGGCCGCATCCGCGATCATGTCCGCGATGGCCGCCGCTTCCTCCGCTCGCGTCGCGTAGCCGGAAAGCGCAACATGCGGCGTCGGCGATACCTCCAACTCCGCGATGGCGGCTGTGCTCGGGCGAAACGCGATGGCGCCTCGGTCGCGGTCGTCGATTCGCGGCAGGATGCGTGAAAAACAGGCATTGACCCAGTCCACCAACGGACGGCCTGAGCGAAAATTCTCGCGCAGCCGCTGCACCTCGAAACGCACCTCCCCAATCCCCTCTTCGGCGAGCTCGAGGAATGCCCGGACCTCCGCCTGGCGAAAGCCGTAAATGGATTGCATCGGATCGCCGACGCAGAATACGCTGCGCCCATCCCCCTGCTGCCATCCGGCCGTGAGCAACCGCACCAGCTCGAGCTGTGCGCTCGATGTGTCCTGGAATTCATCCACCAAGATGTGTTGCAGGCGGTAGTCGAGGCGCAGACCCAGATCGCTGGGGGCTTCCGCGGACCCCAACGCGCGCAGCGCCGCCAATGACACCGCCGCAAAATCCGCCGCGCCTTGCTCGCGGAATACTTGATCCAATTGCGCCGCGGCCAGGACCAATACTTGCGCCACTTCGCCGACTCGTCCCCACTGCTCGTCGCTGTAGGCGGGCGCCGGCAGCGCGCGAACCTCGGCCAGGACCTGACGCGCGTGCGGCTCGCGGCCGATCTCCTCCAAAAGATCCCGCATCGGCGCAAGGTCGGCGCACTGCGGGGGAAAGCCTTCGTTCTTGGTGAGTCGCTTGCGAATTCCGCCCTGCCCTGTCAGCAGCAGCCATGTCGCTCCGCGCCATCGCGCAAGATCGGCGGCCTCGGCGCGCAGCGGTGCCGCCAGTCCCCTCCAGTCGGACAGCTCCCGATCCGCGGGCAGGCGTTGCGAAGCGCGATGGGCCAGCGCCGACAAGGCGGAAATTTTCTCTTCGCCGAGCGCCTCGAACGCGCGGATCAGGACGCGCGAAACCAGCAGCTTCAAATCCTCGTCGAAGTGCTGCCGCAGGTGCGCGAGCTGGCTCTCGTCCAACGCACTGGCGGCGTGCAGACGGCCGGCAAGCAACGGCAGCCAACGGTCGCGCTCCTGCAGCATGCCGGCAACCAGCGATTGCAGCTTGCTCCAGCGCTGATCGTCGATTGCCAGGACTCGATCCACCGCGGCACCGAAGCGGTCGTCCGCTGGGTGGGCCAGCGCTCGGCGGGCCGCTTCCTGGTAGCTGGGTTTGGCGTCGGTGAGCACTTGAAGGCCCGACCCCGCACCCGCCGTAATCGGCAACTGGCTCGCCAACCACGCATTGAATGCATCGATGGTTTCGATGCGCAGTCGCGAGGGCTGGCGCCGCACGTCCAGCAGCGATGCGTCCAGATGTCTTTGCGCAAGCCTGGCCAGCTCCCAGGTCTCGCGGTTCATGTCCACAGGGCACGCCTCGAGGCGGGCGGCATCGAGCGCGAGCAGCACGCGTTCGCGCATCTCCTGGGCGGCGCGACGTGTGAAGGTGAGCGCCAGGATCCGCTCCGGCGTGTCCACCAGGGCCAGCAGCCGCAGGT
>JBARBX010000391.1:0-10754 GCA_049793535.1 Steroidobacteraceae bacterium
TCGACGCCGGATAAGGCTTGGGGTTACTTTGACGCCACTATCGATGCCGACCCTTCCGCTGAACCTTACCGTGTCGCGGACGGCAGTCGGGTATCCTGGTACCGGCCGCGAATGCTCGGCGGCCGTACCAATCATTGGGGCCGCGTATCGCTGCGTTTCGGCGAATACGACTTTCGCATGGCTTCCCACGACGGCTTAGGAACCGACTGGCCACTTTCGTATGAAGACATTTCCCCTTACTACGATCGCGTTGAGCGTTTGATCGGCGTCTATGGAGCGGCAGAGGGTATTCTAAACAGTCCGGATTCCCCACCAGGGGTACTGCTGCAACCTCCTCCGCCTCGAGCATGCGAGGAGCTTTTTAAGATTGCATGCGAGGGTGAACTCGGCATGCCCGTCGTGCCCGCGCATTTGGCGATTCTGACGAGACCGCTGGGAGATCGACAACAGTGCCTGTATGCGACTCCCTGTGGCAGAGGCTGTTCGATAGGCGCAAACTTTCAATCCCCTTCGGTGTTGTTGCGTCCCGCGATTGCGACCGGGCGACTCCAAATCATTACTAATGCGATGGCTTTTCACATCGAATTGGGCGCTGACGGCACTGCGAATGGTGTTCTATATGTCGATCGACTCACGGGTGCTATGCACCGCCTTTGCACCCGAGCCGTGGTCGTTGCGGCATCCACGTGTGAATCAGCACGAATTCTTCTCAATTCCAAGAGTGCATTGTTTCCAAGCGGACTCGGTAATTCCAGCGGTCAGGTAGGAAGAAATTTGACCGATACTCCTAATGTGGTTGTAAAGGGCCAGCTTCCTCTTTTAGAGAATGCCCGGCCCTACAATGATGAGGGCACCTCGCTCGATCACGCGTACGTGCCTTGGTGGTTGATGCAAAAGCAGCTCGATGGACATTTGAATTTTGCCAGAGGCTATGACATAGCGACGGGTTATGGTTCGCGACGCGCGATCGAGATAGCGGACGCGATACAACTGGGCAATGTTGGTCGCCGCTTTGGAAAGGGATTGATGGAAGACATGCGTCGTTATTACGGTTCGTTTGTTGAGCTCAACTCATACGGCGAAATGATTCCTAACGACAAGTCATATTGCGAGATCGATTCTAAATTGAAAGACAGATGGGGAATTCCAGCGCTTAAATTTCATTGGCATTGGAGCGAGCATGAAGTTCGGCAGATGCAGCATTCTAAAAACGTTATGACCGACATGGTGCACGCGGTGGGGGGCCGCGTCGTGACGGCAAGGGCTGCCTCTATAAACGACTCGGCTGTAATTACCGAAAGTGATTTGTCGCCGGGCTGCGCAGTGAGCCACGAGGTTGGCACAGCGCGTATGGGCAGCGATGCGGCTACGTCGGTTCTAAATCAGTATGGCCAAACTTGGGACGTCAAGAACGTTTATGTGTTGGACGGGGCAGCCTTCGCATCGAATCCATATAAAAACCCCACGCTGACGATTCTGGCCCTGGCGTGGCGCGGCAGCGATCATTTAGCGCGAGGCTTAAAGAATCGTGACATATGAATAATTGTATTCCTAAAAGCTTAGTAACATGCGTGATCGGTATTATCACGGCATGTTCCAGCATAGCTGCCAATCGCGATGATCCGCCGATCCCCAGTTTAAACGAGGGATGTACCAGTCCCATCAATGCGGCCACCGTACGATTGCTGATTGTGACGGGCGGGCACCCTTATGAGCCAAGCGAATTCTTCCAAGCTTTTGGTTCGATGAAAGGCATAAGGTACGATCATGTGTCGCTCGAAGACGGACATATTGTATCTGTTCCACCAGGAGGGTTAGGACACTATGACGTCGTGTTGTTCTATGATTATGAAATGGGAGCACAAACCCCAGAGTGGTTAGGTTTGCTCAAAAAAGCGAATGGCCTCGTGTTTCTGCATCATGCATTGGGATCCTTTCCGCATTGGGCTGGCTACAACGCAATCGTTGGTGGACATGCATATGCGAAGGAAGATACGGGCCCTTTGCCAGATAAACCAGATCAAGTATGGAAACTCAACGTAAAACAGGTGTTCACAGTAGTAGACCGCGAACATCCAATAACTTGTGGCATAGAAAGCTTCACGATGGTCGAAGAGCTTTACGATAATTTCGAAGTCGATCCTAGAGCTCACATATTAATGACGTCCGCACAGCATGTAAGAACACCCCCAGCGGCGTGGACTTGGACTTATAACGGTAAGCGCGTGGTTTATTTGCAACCGGGGCACGGGGTCATGTATTTGCCTTTGGACCACGGTGCTACCAGTTATCAGAATCGCACTTTTTTGCGAATTCTATACAGGTCAATAATGTGGTCTGCGGGGAGACTTTGATGCAAGGCACCCGTGCTCCTGCGTGAGAGGATGGCGCTTCGCTCGCTGTTTTTGTCTGCCGCCGCCGCTTTGGCCGCGCAGACTTACGCCGCGACGCCGCGACACGCGCAGCTAGCCAGCGGCGACACGGCGATCACGATCGAGGCGGGGGAGGACGCGCCGCGGCTCACTCTATTGACGTTTCCCGGCGGTACCTCGTGGGTAAATCTGACGGCCGAACCGCTGCCGGGTCAGGTGACGATCAACGGCGTGGCGCAGAGTGTGCGGTGGCGCCTGGACAGGGCGGCTTGTCGCTTTGAGTCGAACGGCATTTCTTTGGTGTATCGATCCGACGCGCCGCAGCTGCAATTAACCTGGGAATGGCGCAAACGCTCGGATATAGGCCCACTCGAACACCGCATTTTTATACGCAATCTCAGCGGCCAGTCGATGCTGCTGCCCTGGCAGCCCAGTTTTACCTTTGCGTGGCAAGTCAACCCTGCACTGGCCCTCGAGCGTTTTTGGGTGGAGAAAGGTGCCGGCGCTCCCTCCACCGAAGGCACGCATCGGGATGCGCTGGTCGACGGTGACCACTGGTTTGGCGTGTCGAGCACTTATGCGCGCCCGCTCGCCCAGCAACCGCCGGAAATGATTCCCTATCTGTTGGTCAATCAAGCGGGCGGCGACGGCTGGTACGTCGGCATCGAGTTCAGTGGGCGCACGCGCATCCGCGTTGAACGCTCAGGGGCTGTGGTTGGTGGCGAGGCGGGCCTGAATCCGGAACCGGGTCCGTATCAGACACGCCTTTTGGCGGATGGCGTCTACGAGACACCAAGCGTTTTTATGGGAGCTTTTCGCGGCGGCGCGGACGGCGCCGGCAACATTCTGCGGCGCTGGGTGCGAAAGGTACTCGGCAATCCACGTACACTGCGCGAGCCCAACTACCCCGTTTTGGTCGCCAACAGTTGGGGCAGCGGCATGGCCGTCGACGAGGCGCTCGCGAAGCGGATGATTCTCGACGCGCGGCAACTCGGTCTGGAGATGTTTCACCTGGATGCGGGCTGGTTTAAAGCGGTGGGCGATTGGCGCGCCGATGCGGCGAAATTTCCGCACGGCGTCGTCTCCGTCGCTGATTTTGCGCATCGACAGGGACTGAAGTTCGGATTGTGGGTGGACTTCACGCAAGCCGGCGTGTCGCGGGCCGCCGGCGCGCGCAATGTGAATGATCCGACTACCCGGGACTGGCTCATTGGCGACCCACCCGCCAACTGGAAACACAGCGAAGAGTTCAAGGGCATCACCATGGACCTCGGTGTCCCCGCCGCCAGGGATTGGGCCCTGGCGGAACTGGAACGTTTGGTCACCGAAAACCATCTGGATATGCTTGAGCATGACGGCTACCTCGTCGCTCAGGGCAGCTCGCGCACCGATCATCCGGCGGTAGCACCTGAACCGGCCACTCTGCGCCAATACCTCGACTCAGGGTATCTTTGGGTCGAGGGTTCCAACTCCACAGACGTGAGCGATCACGCCACGCGAGCTTATTACGCAATCTACGAGGAATTACGCCGACGGCACCCGAACCTGCTGCTCGAAGTGTGCAATGACGGAGGCCGGATGGTTGACTTCGGCAGTGCCGCCCACGGCGACTATTTCTCGATAACGGACATCTATGACCCCGTGTCCAACCGCCGCGCGTTTTTTGACGCAAGCTACGTGTTGCCGCCGGCTATGCTCGAAAGCTATGTGGAAAAATGGCCGACGACTTCATTGCAATCCTTCCGCTATATGCTCCGCAGCGGCATGATGGGATGGTTTTCGCTGATGCAGGACGCGAGCCAATGGACAGCAGAGCAACACGCTGCGGCTAGCGCCGAGTTTTCGCTGTATAAATCGGCGTTGCGGCCCTTAATTCGCGAAGCCGCCCTATATCATGTCGCTGACCGACCGGATGGCGTGCATTGGGACGGCATCGAATATTTCTCTAAAACATTGCGCCGTGGCGTCTTGTACGCCTTCCGCGGCAGCGGCGACGAGCCTACGCATCGCTTCGTATTGCGCGGACTCCAGCCTCGCCGCTCCTATCGCGTTTCATTCCATGATCGAGGGGCGATTGGCGCTGCGATCGTGTCCGGCGACGCGCTGATGAGCAGCGGGGTCGAGGTGCATTTGCCGTCACCGTTGTCCTCGGAGCTCGTTTTCCTCACATTACAATGAACGCCCGCGTCTTAAGGCACCCGAACACCCGCAGCAAACGAAGTCGCTCACTTTTCGCCTAGCCTTTTGTCCGGAAATCGCTGAAGCTACGCGTATGGCGTGTATCCACAAATGCGAAAACAGCTAACAAATGCCGTTAGCGCCCGTTAGATTCGGATATCGACTCCGCGGCAAGCAGGGAAAGATAATTCGTTCTCTCGGTATGGCTATCGTTCGCGGGAAATATAAATCTGGCACGCTTTTGCCGACTGAGGCTCAGTTACTTAAGCGCTTCGGAGTTAGCAGGACATCTCTTCGGGAAGCAATTAAGGTATTGTCGGCAAAGGGGTTACTTGAAAGCATTCAAAAGCTGGGAACGAGAGTAAGGGTCGAAGATCATTGGGATATGCTCGATCCGGACGTGTTTTCGTGGCACGATTTATCTTGGGCCAATGAAGCGCTTCTCCATGATTTAATCGAAGCTCGCCTGGCAATTGAACCGAGTTCGGCGAGTCTAGCCGCGACGACAGGTACCGTTAGCGACCACCGTCAAATAGCTCGAGCCGCCGCCGCCATGCTTGCAGCCGTCCACGACCCAGAAAAGTATACTCACGCTGACGCGATATTTCATTACGCGGTGTTTTCTGCTTCTCACAATCGTTTTTTGTTTAGATTTTATGAAATCATGTCCAAATTTTTGGAAGCCAGTTTCAGCTTGCAACAGCAATTTTCGGCACGCACCGCTGAGGACTTCAAACGTGACTACGAGGATCATGCCTCGGTACTCCGCGCAATTGAAAACCGTGACGGCGCGGAGGCGGAACGCGCCATGCGTCATGTCATACTAACTGGTAAGGCTGCGTTGGAGCGGGCATTGGAGGCCGGCATAGCAAAAGGCCGGTAGGAGCCGGCTCAGGTTCATGGCGAGCCGGCCTAAGCGTGGGCTCGAATGGTCAGGCCACCGTCCACGACCAGTGTCGTGCCGGTGATAAAAGATGCACCTTCGCCACCGAGAAACAACACCGCTTCGGCTACATCGGCCGGCAGCCCGCGGCGACCGAGAGGGTGAAGCGCCGTGGTCGCAGCGTCGAGTGCCGCCGGATCCGCAGCGCGGCGCAGGTAGTCGTCCCACAGGCGGGTGTCGATATAACCGGGGCAGACGGCGTTGACGCGGATGCGACGCGGCGCGAGTTCGAGAGCCAGGTTGCGTGTGAAAGCGATGAGCCCCGCCTTCGAGCAGGCATAGGGCAAGGAGTCCACAAAGGCGTGCGTCGCGTGGATGGAGCTGATATTGATGATCACGCCTCCGTGGTCTTGGAACAACGCGAGTGCGGCCTGGGTCAGCAGGAAAGCGCCGCGAAGATTGACGCCGAGAATCTGATCCCAGTCCTCGATTGTGGTCGACTCGAACGGTTTCTCGATTTCAATGCCGGCGTTGTTGACAAGGATGTCGATGCGCCCATTCAGGCCCTTGATCCGGTCCATGGCATCGTGCACTTGATCCGCGCGGCGCAGGTCTGCCGCCAGGAAACCGACCGGCAGATCACGATCAGACACGGTCAACTCGGCCGCAGCCTGCCGACCAGCCACCGCATCACGATCCACGATGAATACGCATGCGCCGGCGCTCTGCAAGCGCTGCGCAATGGACCGGCCGATTCCCTGGGCTCCGCCGCTGACCACGGCGGTTCGACCTGTCAGCGGCGCGCGCGGTGCCTTAGCTTCCATAGCACGAATATACTTCCCTTGGACACGCCGCACCAGCCAACTCGTATCGCGCTGTGCACTGGAGCGTCCCCAATATATCCTGAAGGCTGGATCGCAGGAGGATTCATCGATGGATCTGAGCTTGAGCACCGACTGGAGCTACTGTGGGCTGCGCGCTGTAGTCATGGAAAACCGCCACGTTCGCATCGTGATCCTGCCCGACGCGGGCGCGAAAATCTGGCAGATCACGCATCGGCCGACGGATACGGATCTGCTTTGGAACAACCCGCGCATGCCTCCGGGCCGCTTGCCGATGAATTCCCGCTACGACGATGTTTGGAGCGGCGGCTGGGATGAGCTGTTTCCCAACGACGAGGCGGCGCTGATCGACGGGGACGCGTATCCCGATCACGGTGAACTCTGGACCAGCTCGTGGCACGCCGAGCCCTTCGCTAGCCGCGATGAGGTCGGAGTACACCTGCGGCTGGTGACACCGATCAGCGCTATTCGCGTCGAAAAGATCATCCGCCTGCGACGCGACAGTTCCCGTATCGCATTCCGGCATACGCTTAGCAACCCAGGGTTTGTGCCGTTTACTTTCCTGTGGAAACTTCATCCGGCGATGGCGGTGACACCGCACCATCGGATCGACTTCCCCGCGATGAAGGTGATGCTGGAGCCCGGGTTCCTCGGAACCTTGGGCGGTGCGCAGCCGCTCTTCGATTGGCCTTATGCGCAAGCTCACGGCCGGGTCATCGATTTGCGCTGCGTACCTCCCGCGTCCGCACGGCAGTTGTATTTCCTCTACGGGACACAGATGCAAGGGGGTTGGTGCGCACTGACCAACTCGGTCACCCGCCTCGCCTGTGGCTTGGTCTTCGACCAGAAGGTATTCCCAAGTTGCTGGCTGTTTGCGAGCTACGGCGGCTGGCGAAACCACAACGTCGCCGTGCTCGAGCCGTGCACCGGCTATCCGGTGAATTTTGAAGCCATGCGTACAGCCGGCAGACACCGCACGCTCGCTCCCGGTGAGAGTCTGGAGACGGACGTCCTGTTTGTGATACAGGATGGCATACAGGCAGTCACGCGAATCGAGGCAGACGGTACGATCGTTGGCAGTTAGGCCACGGCCGGTTCCAGCGACAATAGGATTGCCGCCAGGATGGCAAGGACAATTCCCACGCCTTGGCCGAGCGAGAGCTTTTCATGCAGCACCAGGACAGCGAAGGCGACGGTGAGCAGCGGAAAGAGCGAGATCAATGAAATCACGACGGAAGCCTTGCCGCCGGATTCGAGCGCCTTGAAACTTGTCAGGGCGCCCACGCCATTCAGAGTTCCACCTGCCACGGCCAGCCAAAAGATCAACGGCCGGACCTGCCAATGCAGCGTGACCGTCGCGGCGAGGACCAGTGAAATCGCGATCATCGCGTACACGAACCACAGGAAGGCCAGTTCGCTCGACACGCGATTAGTCGCCAGTTTTTGCGTCACCCCGGTGATCCCCCAGAAGACGAGGGCTATGGCGGCAAAGAGTATCCAGGAGTTAGATGTGTTCATTCCATCCTCAATAGGCAAATCGCCAACGGCTCACTGCAGCGGGGAATTGAACACAGTCTTTACTCCACGAACAGAAAGTAATACTTTATCACAGAGACGTGAGGTGGTTGAGTCGCCGTGTCCGCGCGGTGAAATGATCCATTTAATCCACAAACGTGAGCAACTATGGCTCTCAAACGCTTTTGCGGGCTGACGTTGATGGCAAGTTTCGTAACTTGCAGCATATGCCATGCACAAGTTACGCGCTCCAATCCGGGGCTTCAGAGCATGTCGGATCTCCGGGAACTACCCCTGCTGTACGCGCCCGGGACGCAGACAAAGCAGTTTTCCTCTTATGATCTATCAGGGGGAAACAGGGATGGAAACCTAGCTAACGCATTTACCAAGTACATCGACATCAACGGGGATATTGTCATTTTCGATGATGATGGCCCTGGCGCGCTTTATCGGCAACAAATGAATGTATGGAAAGCGGCGGAAGACGGCCCCGCGTGCGATGGGCCGGTCGTCAGCTCATCTGCTATTGGCGCGTCCCGCATCCGTTTCTTTTTTGATGGAGAAGAGAAGCCAAGAATTGATGAAACTATTGATGAGTATTTTGCCGAAGGAATGAACAACGAAGGGATTTTTGCGTATCTTGATAAGCGCAACTTCTACGATGCATATTTGCGGCATCCCGAAGCGACACTCGGCAGCCCGAACTTCGGGATTCAATACATGCCGATAGGATTCGCGAGGCATCTCAAAATTACTATTGCTCCATCGCCGGAAGTGCGTCGGAATATGGGCACCCTGTGTGGTTTTTGGTATCAGTTTACATACCTTGTTTTTCCGCAAAACTCCATGGTTGCGTCCTGGAGAAGTATTTTGGGAAACGAGGATTCGGACGCGTATGAACAAATTAGGCGACAGTGGTCAAATAGCGGCAAGCAATCGCCGATAACTCAGAGTGGCTCGACCGTAATCCGCAACGTGATTGCGCCGCCACATACTTCGGTTAAGCTATTTGAGCTTGGTGGGCCGGCAACTATCACGAGCTTAAAGCTTTGGCAGATGCGCTTCGCGTTCGATGCGTTTTACGGTGTGGATATGCGTATCTTTTGGGACGGATTGCTTGCGCCCAGTATTGACATGCCTCTATCGGCCTTCTTCGGAGGCGGTACCGCATCGTTTGCGAGCGGGAAGAGAGTTGCGCAGCAACTCGCCAATCTAATGTATGGCTTCTCCAGCACTACTGGAGAAATGTTTTCGTATTGGCCGATGCCGTTTTGGTCGACTGCAAAGATTGTATTGATCAATAACACCAATCGACCGGTCAAATATCGGGCCGAACTCAAAGTGGTGGGCAATGGAGAAATGCATTACGATCGGCAGGCTACCGGATTGTTCGAAGCCAAACTGACGACTTTCGTAGATGATGCAAGCCACGATCGGGCGCCCGCATTCGTGGAGCGCGGCCTGGGGCATGTCGTAGGAACGGATTTCTGGTCGACCAACTACGCTGTCGATGGCGATGAATTTACCTATATCGATGGCAGCAATACTCCTCAGATTCACGGGGACGGAACCGAGGACGACCACAATCAGGGGTGGGGAGGATCCAATTTACAAAAGCCCTTGTGGGGTTCCTTAATTGACGGCCGCCGGGGATCTTACCGACTCAGGTTAAGCGACCCCTACGTATTCTTCGATGGAATTAGCTCGTTTTATGAATTAAGCAAAGATGGCAGCTCGTCGGCGAGCCGAACAGCCGTGGTTACGTACTATTACAAAAAGGAAGTGGGCATCCAAAATTTTCTCCGGTTAACCGATATTGTAGACATCGGGTCGGCGACTTCCGAGGAGGCGCACAAGTATTCGATATCCGGCGAAAAGTGGAACGGCGAAGTACGAAGCGGCTATGACGCGCCGGAAAAGTCCATCGGAACACAATTATGGTCCTATCATGGACGAGCTTTTTCGGGCAGTGAGACGTTTACCGTAGCGATAGATCGGAACAACGCAGGAATTAAGTTGCGCCGATTGACGAGCCGTGCGGGAAATGGTCGGCGGGTGGCAGAGGTATGGGTTGACGGATCTCGACTAAGCCGAGATTGGAGTATTACCCAAAATAGTTCGGCACCCGCTTTCGCACAGTGGCAGGAATCGGACTATGAGGTTCCGTTTGCGGTTACTGCCGGGAGATCCGCGGCAACAATAAAATTGGTCTACAAAGATTCAACCAACGGCACTATTAGTGATTTTTTTTACAAGGTTTTCTCTTACGTCCTCAATGACAACAGTTAGCTACCGCGAAAAATCAGGAGCCCAGCCCATATGGTCAGTACTGCCGCCACCCTCGGAGGAATGCCTCGCTGGCTGGCATACTCGCTGTTTACCATAGTTTGCTGGGGCGCATGGGGTGCGGTGTCGAAGGTGGCCTCCGCCGGTGTCGATGCCAACACGAACCAGATCTTCTTCACAATCGGACTCCTGCCACTTATCGCCTATGTCGCGCGATCCCCCCGGCTCAAGGGTGGTAGCGAACGGCGAGCCGGGATCGGTTGGGCATTCTTGACCGGCATCCTGGGCGGAACGGGAAACATCGCCTTTTTTCGGGCACTCGGCGTGGGTGGGCAGGCATCCGTGGTCGTGCCTGTAACGGCGCTATTTCCGTTGGTGACGGTGATTCTAGCGGTCGGCTTTCTGCGGGAACGCTTAGGGAACGCGCAGAAAGCGGGCTTAGGCCTCGCGCTGGTGGCGATTTACCTGCTGAGCATGGAATAAGGAACTGGTGCTTACGGGGCCTCGTTTCGATATCGACCGCGCCCGAGCGAGAGTTGCCACTTGCGAATCCGATGGGAAATCTGCGCCGCTAGTGGTGCGAGAGCTGCTCGCAAAATATCCACCAGGCCCGCTGGACACATCGCCGATGACATCAAACGCGTTCGTCATCGCTTAAGTGATAGCCTCTCAATAGCC
>JBARBX010000392.1:0-4559 GCA_049793535.1 Steroidobacteraceae bacterium
AGCCGGATCTCGGCCACCGTGGTCCCCTTGTTCATCGCGTCCAGCACCCGCTGGCTGCCGCTCTCCGCACCGATCCACGCTTCCCGGCAACCGGCCTCGCGCAGCGCCTCGGCCATGCGCTCGCTCATCAGATCCGCGCGGGTCTGGATGGTGAAGGGAATACTCGCGCCGGCGGCCTGCACCGAGGCCGCGAACTCGGCGACCCAATCGACCCGGAATCCGAAAATGTCGTCGGCAAACCAAATATGATCAGGATGGAACGATCGCTTAAGGTAGGCCATCTCCAGGGCGACCTCGGTCGCATTGCGCTGCAGGTATTGGTTGCCCCAAATCGGCTTGGCGCACCAGGTACAGCGAAAGGGGCAGCCGCGCGAAGCGGCCATGTTCAAGCTGAAATACCCGTGCGCCTTGCGCCACACCGCGCGGTAGCGATCCATATCCACCAGATCCCAGGCCGCGACACCCACGTCGGCGGCAAGGGACGGAGCTTTCGAGCCGCCCCGGGCGAGAGCCTCTGCGCCACCGGGCGCAGCAACACCGGCCAGGCCGTGCGCGAGGTCGGCACCCGAGGCCTGCGGGTTCGAATCGAGCCTCGGCAGCACTTCGAGCAGCGCCGACAAGCCTTCGCCGACCAAGGCCAGATCCGCTCCCGCATTCAGGTAGGGCCCCGGCGCATCCGTTACATCGGGGCCGGCCGAGATGACGCGGGCGCCGGCGTTGCGGGCAGATGCGATCATGTCGCAGGCGGCCCGGCGCATGGTGTCCAGGCACATCTTGCTCAGGAAATTGAAATTGTCCTCGTAGAACAGGACGACCTGGGGCCGGTCAGCCTGCAGCAAGCGGTCGTACTCCTCGATCCCGTCGGCCAGCATCGCATCGAAGAACGTCACCCGGTGGCCGGCCTTCCGCAGCATCGCGACCACCTGCAAGGTAGCCAGTGGCGGATAGGGTTTGGCACGCAACACCTGCTTCTGGTCCCGCCGCAGGTAGTATGAATGGCAAACCAGGATTGAAAGCATCGTCGCTCCATCAATGCGGCGCTTGGCGCAGCGGGCCTCCTCCGATCACCGCCTGGACATATGCGGGCGCGGTTACAGAGTGAGTGCTGGGAACCCCCGATTAGGTTTAACTTAGGGTGGCGATTCTGGTATTTTTGCCCCTGCGGCCCGGATAAGAACAACCGAAAGGACACGTCATGGAACTCATCAGAAAACTTGCCGCCGAATTCATCGGTACGTTTTGGCTGGTGCTCGGCGGCTGCGGCAGTGCCGTGCTCGCGGCCGCGTTCCCCCATGTGGGAATCGGCCTATTGGGCGTCGCGCTGGCATTCGGGCTCACCGTGGTGACCATGGCTTTTGCGATAGGCCATGTCTCGGGTTGCCATTTGAATCCCGCCGTCACCTTCGGGTTGGTGGTCGGCGGCCGCCATCCCGCGAAGGAGATGCTGCCCTACTGGATCGTACAGGTATTGGGCGCCATTGCCGCCGCTCAAGTATTGGTATTCATCGCCGCAGGCAACGGCACCGATCCCTTGGCCGGAGGCCTCGCGGCCAACGGCTTCGGCGATCATTCGCCGGGGCACTACAGTATGGAGGCTGGATTCGTTTGCGAATTGCTGATGACCGCGATTTTCCTATTCGTGATCATGGGTGCCACCGACAAGAAAGCCCCGAGCGGCTTTGCGCCCTTGGCGATCGGCCTCACGCTCACCCTCATTCATTTGATCAGCATCCCTGTCACCAACACCTCGGTGAACCCGGCGCGCAGCACCAGCCCGGCGGTGTTCATTCAGGGCTGGGCCTTGACGCAACTCTGGCTGTTCTGGGCGGCGCCGCTGTTGGGCGGAGCTGTCGGCGCTCTGCTGTACCGGCTCATCACCCCGGAATGGTTTCACGCAGCCGGCGACAAGGGCGGTCCGGGCACTTAGCGCACGTCGAGTTCGAGCGTTCGCGCCTTGACCTCGGACCCTAAGACCAAGATCTCGCCGACGGAGACCGGCAGTTTGAAGCGCCGGGGTCCGCAGCTTCCCGGATTGACGAACAGGATTCCTCCGCGCTCCTCGATCCTGGGTTTGTGCGAGTGACCAGAGACCACCACGCGCACTCCGGCGGCGGCGGGGTCGATGTCGAGTTCGCCGATGTTATGGATGATGTAGACGAATACCTCGCCCACTCTGATCAACTCGGTCTCCCGCAGGCGCGCCGCCCAGGGTCCCTTGTCGTTGTTGCCTCTGACTGCAATCACGGGAGCGATGGCTGCGAGTTCCTCGAGAATGTCGGCGCCGCCCACATCTCCACCATGAAGAATATAGTCGCAGCCCATCACGAAGGCGCGGGCTTCCGGCCGCAACAGTCCGTGGGTATCGGATAGCAGCCCGACTCGAAGATGAGAATGCGTGTTCAGGATGTGCGCTCCGACACCACTGTACACCCGTGTTTACCGGGCAGCGGACTCGATCTTATCGTTCCACCATCCTCCGCCCAACGCGGTCAGGAGGCCTGCGCTGTCGGTGAACTGCTGTACTCGAGCGCTGACATAGCTTAAGCGAGCCTGTGCGTAGGCTCGTTCCGCTGCGATCAAGCTCAACACAGTGGTGGTACCCACTGAGTAGCTTTGCTGTTGCAACTTCAGGGCCTGCAACGCGACATCCATCGAGTGTCGATCGACAGTGAGGATTTGTGCATCGTACTGCAGGGCCCATAGATCGTCGGCCACCTGCCCGAGCGCTTCGAGTACGACTGTCTGATAGCTTGCGGCCGAGGCCTTGAACGCATCGCGCGTAGCGCGCACCTGTGCGCTTAATGCTCCGCCCTTGAATATCGGCTGGGTCAACGAACCGCCGGCCCCCCAGAGCGTGTTGAACTGATGAAACAGATCGGCTGCCCGCAGGGCCTCTCGAGAGATGGAAGCCGACAGGCTGATATCAGGAAACTCCTGAGCGACCGCGACGCCGACAGCCGCGCTCGCCGCGTGCAGTTGCGTTTCGGCGGCAAGAACGTCCGGACGTTGCCGCACCAGCCGGGCGGGCAAGCTCAGCGGGATATCCCGCGGCAGCGTGAATTGGTCGATATCGAATGGCAGCACCTGCCACTCGGAAGGTGCCCGGCCCGCAAGCACCGCCAGCGCGTCATACGCCTGATCGAGCTGTTTGTGCAGGGAGGGCAGCTGGGTCAGATCGGCGGCCAGCTGGCTGTCGGCCGCGAGCAGGTCGCTTCGCGGCACTACACCTACGTCAAATTCGCGCTGCGTCAGCGCAAGATTCTTTCGATCGATCACAATCAGGTCTTCGGCCGTTTTGATTTGGAGCCGAGTCGACGCAATGATCAGCACCTCATTCACGACATTGCCGGTCAGGGTCAGATAAGCCGCCGCGAGCTCATTGCGCTGGAAGTCGGCGAGCGCCTGTTGTTGCTCTACGGCGCGCCGCGTACCTCCAAATATATCCAGGCTGTAGCTGGTGGACAGGCCGATGCTGTAAAGATTGGCGGTGGCACCCGTGCCGGGTGATCGAACCGCGCCCGCGCCGGACCGCTGTGCACCAGCGCTTGCACTCACGCCCGGCAGAAACGCGCCGCGCGCCACCGTGACCTCTTCGCGTGCTTCCGCCAGAGCTGCGTTCGCAGCCTTGAGGGTGGGGCTTGCAGCAATCGAGGTCCGAACCACCTCGTCCAACTGTGAAGAGTGAAACAGCCGCCACCACTCACCGGCGAGCTCGGCACCCGGTGAAATGTTTTGCACGTCCTGCGCCTGAGCCTGCACCGGCGCGGCGTCTGAGGTCGGGTGAAGATAGGTCGACGTGGCCGGCGGTTTCGGTGGGTGAAAGTCGGGGCCGACCGCGCAGCTCGCGAGCGCCGAGGCCGTGGCAATGCTAATCATCCGCCGCATCAGCGATCGCCGGGGCACCGTGCGTTTATTCGTAGCGCAGCGCATCGATCGGATTCAGGCGCGACGCCTGCCGGGCGGGATAGAAACCGAAGAACACGCCGACCGCCCCGGAGAATGCAAATGCCAAGATCATCACGTCGACTTCCAGCAATATCGGCCAACCCGCAAGCCGCGAGATGAGCAGCGATACGACCACTCCAGCCGCGATGCCGGCAACACCGCCCATCAGCGCCAGCAGCATCGCCTCGATGAGAAACTGCGCCAACACATGCAGCCGTCGCGCGCCGGTGGCCATGCGAATGCCGATCTCGCGCGTCCGCTCCGTCACGGAAACCAGCAGGATATTCATGATGCCGATGCCGCCGACCACCAGCGAGATGGAGGCGATCGCGGCCAGCAGAAGCTCCATGGCCTTTGAGCTCTGTTCCGCCACTTCGGCGATCTCGGTCAAATCCCGAACCACGAAATCGTCGGATTTCCCCGGCAGGATCCGGTGTGTCCTCTCGAGAGTCTTTGTCACTTGCTCCAGCGCCGTCTTCACCAGTGCCGGGCTGCGCGCCTGAACGTAAATGGTATTGACGAACCCTTCAAGCTTCGGCACGACGCCGAAGGGATTGGGGGGCGGCCCAATGGTGGCGAAAATATTGTTCGACAGGGTCTGGGCGGAGCTGGGC
>JBARBX010000393.1:0-3185 GCA_049793535.1 Steroidobacteraceae bacterium
GCAACACCCAGAATGCGCTCCTGCGACGTGGTGAAAGGGATGAATATCACGTCATCCTGATCCTGACCGCCGGCGGAGTGACCCTTTGCACTCAGGACCCCAACCACAGTCATCGGGACATTTTTCACCAACACGGTGGCGCCGATCGGGTCGGCGAAATCGCCAAATAAGTTGGTCAGCACCGTCTGGCCGAGGAGGCACACGGAAGCGCCGTCGTGATCATCCTCGGCGGTCAGCGTGCGGCCGACTGCCACCGGCCAGCGACGAATCGACAGATAGCTTGCGGAGATGCCTTGAACGCTCGTGCTCCAGTTTTGATTGCCGCTGACCGCTTGGGTGCCCTGACGATTGACGTAGCTCACGTCGGCCACTGCAGGGTCCTCTTCGAGTATCTCGCCGACGTCCCTGACGCGCAAACTCGCGGCGCTGCCATTGCCGGCGCGCACACCGTTCACTCGCGTGGTACCCGGCAACACCACCAGCAGATCCGTGCCGAGGCTCTGAACCTGGGCTTCGACCGCGGCGCGCGCGCCCTCGCCGACCGCGACCATCGCGATCAGGGCGGCGACTCCGATGAACATGCCCAGCATCGTCAGACCCGCGCGCAGTTTGTTTCGGCCGATTGCCCGCAGCGCTGCGAGCACCGCGATCCAGCCGATCGAGCCGGCTTCGTTCAGCAGGCTGTCGAAGCGGCTGGCAAATCGGCGTTCCCGATACGGCTGTACCACGGGCAGCGTGCGGGTTGCGCCGCGCCCCTCGGAGTGGACAGTCGGTGAATCGGAAATAATCCGCCCATCACGCAGCGTGATGATTCGATCCGCAAGATCCGCCAGATCCCGCTCATGGGTTACGAGCACCACGGTCACGCCGCGCTCCAAATTTAAGGCACGGATGGTTGCCATGATGTCGAGCGCGTTCTGCGAATCGAGGTTCCCGGTGGGTTCATCCGCCAGCACGATGGCCGGATCGTTGACCAACGCACGCGCAATGGCGACGCGTTGCTGCTGTCCGCCTGAAAGTTGATTGGGCTGATTTCGTTCGCGATCGGCCAGTCCGAGCATGTGCAGCATGTCGCGCGCCCGCGCGATGTTGCCTTCTATCTGAGCCGCATAGAACAAGGGCAGTTCCACATTCTCGATGGCGCTGGTGCGCGGCAGCAGATTGAAGGTCTGAAATACGAAGCCGATGCGCCGCCCCCGAATGCGGGCCAATGCAGGCTCATCCAGCTTGGCAACGTCGATGCCCTCCAGCAGGTACTCGCCGCTGGTCGGCCGGTCCAGGCAGCCGAGTATGTTCATCAATGTCGATTTGCCGGATCCCGAGGCGCCCATGATCGCAACGAACTCGCCACGGTTGATCGTCAGCGTGACGCCCTGCAACGCGTGCACCTCGGTATCGCCGAGGTGATAGACCTTGGTCGCATCGCGAACGCAAAGTATGGGTTCGCCGGGCGCCGGATCGTTCACTGTCTGAAGCCTCCGCCGCGGACATTGGGATTCGTTCCGGGCGGCCGATTTTCAGCCGGGGATCCGCTCGGCGGTGCCTCGGGTCGGACTGCGTTGACCACGACAACGTCGCCAACCTTCAAGTCGTCGCCGGAAACCTCAATCAAGGTTCCATCGTCCAGGCCGGTGTGCACCCGCACCGGAACCAGCTTGTCGGCACGAAGCACCCAGATTTGCGTACGGCTGGTCGCTGCGCCCGATCGGCGGCCGCCCCCACCACTTTCTGTTGCACTCCCCGGCCCATGGCGCTCTTCGCCGGGTGCGCGCTGATTGCCGGCCGCGGCATGGTTTGCCCGCGGGGAACGGCTGATGCCTTCGGGATTGAATCGAGTCGCGGGCAACGGCACTCGAAGCACGTTGTTGTGTTCAGCGGTGATGATGTGCGCATCGGCCGTCATGCCGGGAAAAAGCGCCAGATCCTCATTCTTGACGTCGATCACGACATCATAGGTCACGACGTTTTGCACGGTGATGGGTCCCTCGCGAACCTGGCGGACTGAACCCCAGAACGTGCGATTCGGATAGCTCTGAACGGTGAAGTAGGCGCGCTGGCCGGGCTTAACTCCACCCACATCCGCTTCGCTCACATTGGTGTCAACCTGCATGTCGTGCATGTCTTTGCCGATCAGAAACAGCGGTGAAGCCGACAGGCTCGACACCACCGTCTGGCCGACGTCGATGTAGCGCGTGATCACCATGCCGTTGACGGGTGAGGGAATTTTTGTATAGCCCAAATTGACCTGCGCACCATGCAGCAAAGCTCGTTGCTGGGCGATGTTGGCGGTGTCGAGTTTTATCTGCGCCCGATCCTGATCCAATGTTGCCTTGTCGGCGTTGATGGTCTCCTGCGAAACGATTCCCTGGTCGATCAGCTTCTGGTCATAGGAATAGACCACCGCCTGATTGGCGGCGGCCACCCGATCCTTGGCCAGTTGGGCCATGGCGGAATGCAGGGTCGCCGTGTCCTGATCGATAATCACCTGAAATGGCAGTGGATCGATGAGCGCGCATATCTGCCCCACTCTGACGATCGTGTTGTAGTCGCACGACCAAGATTTGATGTTGCCGGAGACAAAGGATTCGACCTGGGCGGTCACGACCGGATTGAGCGCCCCGGTCATGGTGACGGTGCGCTGTATGTCACCCTGAGTGACACGCGCCGTGACGTAGTGCAAGGGTGGGTTGCGGCCGCGCCACCACCACACGGCAACCGCGGCCACAAGGACGATCAACGAAAGCACGGCCCATAGCACAAGCCCACGGCGGCGCCGCGGTTCGGCGCCATCAGACGGGAGGTTCACGAAGCAGTGGGTGCGCTACTCCTGGCGGAGTTGATGCACTTTTTCATGAATTCCCTGTGCGCGTCGCCGGGGGCAATCTTCTGGTCATCTGCCTGCTTTCTGCACGCGGCCCAGGCCGGATTGTGATGTCGGCCGTTCGGGGCGTCCGCCGGGGGCGAGGAATTCGCCGGCGGAGCGTCGTCGGCCGCAGCGATATTCAGACCCAGCGTCCCCAATGTGAGGGCCGAAATGGCGAGGGCCGGGATCATGGCAGTCAGTTTCTTCATCCAAGTCATGACAACACCTCTTGATGAAAGATCACATCTCGAGATGATGTTACTAACCTATTCGTATAATTAAGCTTTGGCGATGCAAAGCTTTGTCAAGATCTGTCGTATGC
>JBARBX010000394.1:0-5258 GCA_049793535.1 Steroidobacteraceae bacterium
CGTTGACACCGAGGAGACGGCCGCGTCGGGTGTCAACACCCAAGTTTGACTTCGATGCAAGTCGGGCCCTTGGCGTCACAAGTGCCCCGATCACCGGCACGAGGCAGGCGCTCAGAAGCGGATCCCCATCCGCCGATACACATCGGCCAGCAGCCACAGCGGCCCGATCATCAGGAACTGCAGGTCCTTGAAGAACGATGGACGCCTGCCTTCGATGGCGTGGCCGATGAATTGGCCGATCCACGCAATCACGAACAGGAACAGGCAGATCCCCCACAGCGGCAGTCCATTCCAGCGATCGACTCGATCCACCGACCACAGACCGAGCAGCAGCAGCGGCAGCGCGCCGAGAGCGAGGCGCAGGGATAGCACCGCGTAGTACAGCAACGCGACGAGCACCGTGACGCCGGCCCAGTTCGCGGCCGGATACGCCGCCCGCATGCCGCCGGGAAAGGGCAGCGACCAGAGAAGCCCGAGCACGCACCAAGCGATCAGCGGCACGCAAATCCAATGCAGCGCCTTGTTCGTCGCATTGCGGTGGCTGTCGCCGTAATCGTCGAGCCATTGAGCCGCGGTACGCATGAGGTGCAACGCTACGCCAGTGGAGGCGGTGATTCAATTGCGCCGTCGCCGTCAACGCACAATTATGCGAGTTTTATGGACCGGCGGAGGGGGTGGCGGAGGCGCAGGCAGCGTAGCGACGGGCACTTATGTTGGCAATATAATAAGCGCTGGAACTACGATATTTGAGCCCAGCTTTAACGACTTGAGCTAGCTCGCCCAATCCATTCAGCGGGGCAGGCGATCATGCCGTCAAATCTCACGCGGCGCTCATCTGGAATGACAATTCTTCGAGCCACTTTCCCAACTGCAGAATCTTGATCCCCGATTTTTCCTGAGCGCGATCAAGATTGAGTACGAGCTGTAAGGCTTTGTGGGGCCGCAATTTCTCGGTGTAGTACCTGAGGCTGGTGCCGGGATTCTCGTCGGAGGCTTTGACTTCGATGAGCCAATGCACGCGCCGATTGAACGTCACGACGAAATCCACTTCGCGGCTTTCTTTATCGCGAAGGTAGAAAATTTCCCAGCTCTCGCCGACCGCGTCCTTGCGAAATTGAACGTATTTCAACAGGCTGCAGGCAACTAAGTTCTCGAGTTGCGCGCCGCCGGTTTCATCGTACGCGGCGGCACAATCGAAGAAATAAATCCTACGGTCCTTCCGGATGCTGCGCGACAGACGGTTCGAGTAGGGCGGTAACAGAAATATGACGTAGAGCTTCTCGAGGAGTTCAACCCAGGACTTTGCCGTAGGAGGCGAAATACTCAGCGCTTGAGCGAGATTGTCGTAGTTGACGGGCTTGCCCACGCGCTCGCGCAGCAACTCAACGAGATCCGTGGGGCCGCGCCACGAACTGACCCGCGACAGATCGCGCAAATCCTCTCTGGTGACCAGTTCCATCCGATCATTGCGCAACCGCGCCGCCTCCTTCGGGTTGAGAAAAGCTTCGGGGAATCCTCCGGCCGACAGCAGACGCTTTACGCGAGCGTCAAGCATGAGTTCTGGCAAGAATAGTTTCGATTCGGCGGGATCGATGGGATGCAGCCGATAGAAGTAGTGACGGCCTGTAAGCGCATCTCCAGTCCGGCGAAACGCATCCAGACGTGCGCTCCCCGTAACCAGCAATGGAGGCTTGTTTCCGAATTCATCGACAACCCCTTTGAGCAGATTTTTCCACTTGGGCGCCTTGTGAAGTTCGTCGAGCACGACCAACGACGCGTCCTTTGGCCAAGCAAGTTCGCGAATTACCTTGCGGTCCTTGGTGATGTCCCAGTTGAGATATGCCCCACGATCATCCAATAGTGATTTGGCGAGAGTTGTCTTCCCGCATTGCCGTGGCCCGGCAAGCAAGACCATTTTCTTTTGTAGGTCTTCGCGCAGTCGGGGGATGAGATAGCGCATCTGGCTATTCTAAGGCGTATATTATATTGGTCAAGTCTATTAAAAGACTGACTTTACTTTGGCCGCCACCGCCATCGTCGGCGCGACCCCACGCTACAGACGCTTGCGCGTCCCGCTGTCCGGACAGACCAAGTAGCAGTCCGGATACCCCGCCCGCGCGGAGCAGCCGTTCGATGAATCGAGGTACCCCGACTCCGTGAAGCAGCGATTGGGAGCGGAAGGATCCGGCGACGGCCGCAGGACCGAGCAGCCCGCGGCCGCACCGGCAATCAAAAGGCAAACCAGCATGCGACGCATATCGCACCCCTCTGGGTAACGAGATCACATCGGGTTTAGACCATCGAGCGAGCCGGCCGTTTCACCCTAGTTCAAGCGGCCGCCATCATCCCCTTGAGCTTGTTGATGGCATTCGTCTCGACCTGGCGCACGCGCTCCGCGGAAATCCCATACTCATCCGCCAACTCATGCAGGGTGGCCTTGTCTTCGGTCATCCAGCGCCGCTTCAGGATGCTGCGGCTGCGCTCATCGAGCTTCTCGAGCGCGATGCTCAGCCGCTCGGCGGAATCCTCTTCCCACTCCTCGCTCTCGACCTCGATCGCGGGGTCGGCATTGCTGGCCGGCAGGTACATGGCGGGAGAATACGTCTCTTCCTCGTCGCTTTCGGGCGTGGGATCGAAGGACATGTCGCGCGCCGACAAACGCTGTTCCATCTCACGCACGTCGGCCACGTCCACGCCCAACTCGCGCGCCACCGTGGCGGTCTCCGCCTCGGACAACCACGCCAGGTTCTTTTTCATCTTGCGCAGGTTGAAGAACAGCTTGCGCTGCGACTTGGTGGTGGCGACCTTCACCAGGCGCCAGTTGCGCAGCACGTACTCATGAATCTCGGCCCTTATCCAATGCACCGCGAAGGACACCAACCGCACGCCCACCGTGGGGTCGAAGCGCTTCACCGCCTTCATCAGGCCGACGTTGCCTTCCTGAACCAGATCGCCCATGGGCAAACCATAGCCCAGGTAGCCGCGGGCAATGTGCACGACGAATCGCAGGTGCGACAGCACCAGCTGCCGGGCGGCATCCAAGTCGGCCTCGCTGCGGAAACGAATGGCGAGGGCGACTTCATCTTCCTTGGACAGAACCGGGATCTGGGAGACACGGTCTATATAAGAGTCGAGGCTCCCCACGGGGCCCGCGAACACCAATCCACCGGCCTGTTTGGCAACTAAAGCAGTACTCATCAGCGTAAGACCTCCCAATCAGCGCCTGACAATAATAGCACTCCTAACCTTCGACTGCTAATGTTACCGATAGTTCACATCGTGTGTAAGAGATTGAAAAGTATGCACTTAGGTCGGGTCGATGCCGCGGATGTGTCGCGTCGCAGCAAGCCAGGAGCCCAGCCAGGCCAGCCCGACGGCCACCCCAAGAACTGAAGCCGAAGTCGTGAAGTTCAAGCCCTCGAGGTGAAACTGGCTGCCGTACAGCCTAGCCAGCTCATCGACGGGCCGAGCCAGAACTGCCGCAGCGGCGCCGACCAGGATCAACGCCATCAATCCACCGCCCAGGCCGTACCAAATGCCGCTGTACAGAAAGGGCCTGCGGGCGAAGCCATCGCTTGCCCCCACCAATTTCATGACCTCGATTTCCGCCCGTCGGTTCAATATATCCAGGCGAATGGTATTGCCGACGATGAGCACCACCCCCGCGCCGAGCAGCCCGCCGGTGAGCAGGACCACACGCCGCAGGATGTCCAGCATCCCGTGCAGACGCTTCACCCAATCGGTGTCGAGCTGTACGGTTTCTACGTCCGCCATCCCGGCAATCGCCGCCTTGAGCGTGTCGGTGCCTTGAGGAGTGCTCGCGAGCAGCGTCGGCGTCACGATGACGGTATCGGGCAGGGGGTTGTCGGTGAGGGCATCGAGCGCTGCGCCGAACCCCGAATTGTCGCGAAACTCCTTGAGCGCCTGATCGGCGCTGATGACGCGCACCGCGGCGACGTCGCCGCGCTGGCGCAACTGCGTCGCGAGCGCCGCCGTTCGCTCGGCGCCCGCCTTCTTGTCCATGTAGATCGACAAATCGAAGGCCTCGTTCCAATTGCCCGTGGCGCTGCGCACATTGGACAGCAACAGATTCAAAAACAGCGGCAGGGCCAAGGCCACTGCGACCACGCCCATGGTCATGCCGGTCGCGAACGGATGATGCACGATGCGGCCCAGGGATCCGACCAAGGTTTGTGCATGGCGCGCAAAGTAGGCTTGAACGCTCATGGCCGGTGTGCCTCGATGCCGGCGCCCCCGCTCCCGCCGTCGCCCGGGGCCGCGCGCTCCCCGGCATCGGTCACGCGGCCGTTTCCTAAGACGATGCGCCGCGCGCCAAATTGCTGGAGGAGATGCACATCATGGGTGGCCACGACGACGGTCACGCCGACTTCGTTGAAGCGCTTGAACAATTTCATGATTTCGAGCGCCAGTTCCGGATCGAGATTGCCGGTGGGTTCGTCGGCAATGAGCAGGGCCGGTTTGGCCACGATCGATCGCGCGATTCCGACTCGCTGTTGTTCGCCGGTGGAAAGCTCGAGCGGCCGGCTTTTCTCCTTGCCGAGCAAGCCGACTTGATCGAGCGCCGCGCGCACCCGCTTGTCGATCTCGCGCCTCGGCACGCCCGCGATGATCAGCGGCAGCGCCACGTTGTCCGCCACCGGCCGGTCGTGCAGCAGCTTGTGGTCTTGAAAGACCACTCCGAGCTGCCGGCGAAACTGGGGGATGCCGCGGGGCTTGATCCTCGAGGTATTTTGATTGTTGATGATGACCTGCCCGCGCGTGGGACGTTCGATGAGCGCGATCAATTTCAAAATGCTGCTCTTGCCGGCGCCCGAATGGCCCGTCAAGAAGGCCAGCTCGCCGTCGTCGATGTTGAATGAAACGCCGGATAGCGCCTCGCGGCCGTTGGGGTAGCGCTTGAAAACCTGGTCGAAGCGAATCATGCGGCCGCACCGTCCGGAGCCGATTTCAGCAGAGCAGTGACGAATTCCTGCGCATCGAACACGCCGAAGTCCTCGCTTTGCTCGCCCACGCCGACGAAGCGGATGGGGATTTTGAGCTTCTGCGCGATGGCGAGCACCACGCCTCCTTTGGCCGTGCCGTCGAGTTTAGTGACGACCAATCCGGTCACCCCCAGCCCCTTGTTGAATTCCTCGGCCTGCGCTACCGCATTCTGGCCGATGGTTCCGTCCAGAACCAACAGCACCTCATGCGGCGCCCCCGGATCCAAGCGCGCCAGCACCCGCTTGACCTTCTTG
>JBARBX010000395.1:0-15179 GCA_049793535.1 Steroidobacteraceae bacterium
CATCACGGCCGATGGGCAGCGACGGTGTCACTCGCGGCTGCAGTATTCCGTATCCCGCCTTCACCAGCCGTCTGCCGGCATCGATGACCGGTCTGTTCAGCGGATGCGCCATCTTGCCGATGAGCGCCAGCGCCGCGCCGCGCGGCAGGCGCGTGTCTGCGTCCAGACTGACGACGTAGCGCACGCCGGCAGGCCGCTGCGGCGGCCGCCCGCCGACGGAGACGAAGCTCGTGTCCGTCCTACCCTGGAGCAAGCGATTGAACTCATGCAGCTTGCCGCGCTTGCGCTCCCACCCCATCCAAATTCCCTGGGTGCGGTCCAAGAGACGTTTGCGATGCAGGAGCAAGAACCGATCGTCCCCGTGAACGCCTCCATGCAATCGATTCAGGCGCGCGATTCCGGCGGCCGCGCACGCGAGCAGCCCTTGATCCTCCACGGCGGTCTCAGTCGCCGAGTCGACCCAATCCGTCAACAGCGCGAAGCGAATGTCGCCGTCTTGCGCCGCCAGGTAGTGAACCTCGAGGCCGCGGACGTGTTCATCGATGTCCTTATCGGAGGTCAACAGGATGGGCACCGCGATGATGGTGCGCAACTCGGTCGGCACTCCGTCCACGAGTTCGAGGCCGGGCAGCACCTTGGGACTGCAGAAATGGTTCACCCAAAGATTGACGACGGTGATTCCCACATCGGATGCGGCCAACAGGGCGAGCGCTAAGAGACCCACGGCCGACACCGCGTTGAGACCGGGCGCACCGGCGGCCAATATCATGGCCGCCGTCATCGCCATGCTCAGAGCGGCAATCCCTCCCGCGTAGCCCCAGATGCCGGCGGCACGCGTCCATCGGGCGAGGCGCTGACTCCAAGGAATGCGATACGCCAATTCGCGTTCCAGTCCGGCCCGGCCATCGGACACGAGGTAGTAGCCGGGTTCGAGCGCCCTGCCCAGGGCGAGGTGCACGACCTCGATCTCGGTATGCCGCGAACGGCGCGAGAGGTCTTCGATCGCGTGCCGATAAAGGTCCCGGGTCGAAAAGTCGAATGCCCCGTACGAGCTGCGCTCGCGCAGCAACTCGTCGACCAGGCTGACGCTCTCGAAGAATTTTGCCCAATCGACCGACGATATGAGCCGCAAACTCGTGATGATATTGCGCACGCTCACGTTGGCCGCGCCTTGGCGCAGATGCTCGGCGTGCACGACGTCGTCGGCGGTGGTGTTTTGGGCGGCAAATGTCCGCTGCAGCCACTTGAGGGCCGGCACGGTCTCGGGGTGGCGGTCGCGCAGCCGCTGGAACAACTGCACGCCGAGCACGTTGGGAAGCGTCCGGCCCTCGAAGGCCCGCAGGGCGGTGATGTCCGGCGCCGCCTGCGCCTGCTCGTCCGCCAGCCACTCATCGGCCAAGCGATCCGCCCATTCGCGTTGCTGCAGGCGCGAAACGATGCCGGCCGCCAAGCGGCTCAGGTTTTCGATCAGCAATACACGCAGGGTGATGGCGATGGCCCACAACTCGCCGATGGTCAGCGGTTGAATGCGCTGATACGCGCGGCAGAACCGCACCAGAGTATCGGGTTCGAAGCAATTGTCGGAGTGCGCCACGATGGCCCATGCCAGGCCGTACACGCGCGGATAGCCCCGCAACGGGCCATTGGAGAGCTTCGGCAGTTGTTTGTAGTATCCCGCAGGCAGGTCGCGCCGCACGGCACGGATGTGCTCGTCGACGATGTAGTAGTTGTCCACCAGCCATCCGGCCGCCGGAGTCATCGGCAGCCCCCGGCGAATTCCTTCAATCAGCGTGTGAAAGGCGGTGCGCAGTACCGCCGCGTTGGATCGCAAGCGGCGGCGCACGGAGATGCCCGACGACTGCGTCGCCGACACTTCCTGCGCCTTGGCCAAACTCTCCGCGTGCTGTTCCAGCCGCTCGACGCTGAAAATCTCCGCGGAAATCGGCTCTTCCACTCCCAAGGGCAGGTTCAGTGGCACACGTCCACGACCGCCGCCCCGGCGGAAATATTTCACGGGTTCAGTTTCCAGATCGAAAGGTTCAGCCAGACCTCGAGTCCGACCCAGATCAGGTACGGCGCCAGCAGCCACGCCGCGCCAGGCTTCACCGCCGCGAACTCGCGCGCTGTCCAGGCGGCCGACAGCCACAACACGACGATGGTGAACAAGCCGGCGCCGATGTTCCTGGCGCCGAAGAACAACGGCGCCCACGCGGCGTTGAGCAGTAGCTGGACCGCGTAGATGGCAAGCGCCCCATTGCGGCCGCGGTGATAGCGCTCGCGCCAAATGAGCCACGCGGCCGCGCCCATCAGCACATAGAGGGCGAGCCACACCGGACCCATCCAGGTGTTGGGCGGCGCCCAGTCGGGCTTCGCCAGTGTTGCGTACCAATGCCGGGCGGCCGGCGACCCGGCTGGAGAGAACAAGGCCGCAAAGGCGCCGGCGGCCAGCGCGGCGCCGATGAAGGCGGTGAGCACCAGCCAATTCGGCCGCGAATTGCGGCCGCGATAGCTGGTACGGCTGTCGATCGGAATTCTCACACGCCGCGCGACCTGGACCCACGAGAGGCGAGGAACAGCGCGATGGCGGCGGTCATTTGCACCCATCCCAGCCACGGGATTTGCGTCGAGAAAGCCAGCCAGACCAATCCGCACACCCAGAGCACGGCCGCCGCCAGGATCAGCTCGCGTCGCGAGTCGCCGCGGCGCCTTTCTTCGCGCAGCTCCGCCGCGCCGACGGGATCCACGGCAACGCGCAGGCGGCCTTCGGTGGCATCGCGCACGGCGGTCTGAAAGACCTGCGGCACCGCCTGCAGCGCGACCAGAAAGTCGGGTAGCTGGGACCGAACCCGCCGCAGCACGGAGCGCGGGCTCATGCGCTCGCGCATCCACCTGCGCAGGTACGGCTGCGCGGTCTGCCACAGGTCGAGTTCCGGATAGAGTTGCCGGCCGAGGCCTTCGATGTTGAACAGGGTCTTCTGCAGCAGGATGAGCTGCGGCTGCACCTGCATGTCGAAGCGGCGCGCGGTCTCGAACAGCCGCAGCAGCACTTGTGCGAAGGAGATTTCCTTGAGGGGCTTGTTGAAGATGGGCTCGCAGACGGTGCGTACCGCGGATTCGAGCTCATCGACCCGCGTGCCTCGCGGCACCCACCCCGATTCGACGTGCAATGCCGCCACACGGGCGTAATCCCGGTCGAAAAATGCCAGGAAATTCTCGGCCAGATAGTGTTGGTCGCGGGTCTGCAGGGTGCCGACAATGCCGAAGTCCACGGCGGCGTAGCGCGGATTCTCGGGGTCGTCGATCTGCACGAAGATATTGCCCGGGTGCATGTCGGCGTGAAAGAAATTGTCGCGGAACACCTGGGTGAAGAAGATTTCCACGCCGTTCTCCGCGAGCTTGCGTATGTTGGTGCCGCGCGCGCGCAATTCCTCGACATTGTTGACGATGACGCCGTGAATTCTCTCCATGACCATGACGTTGACGCGGCAATAGTCCCAATGGACTTCGGGCACGTACAGCAGGCGGGAGCCCGAGAAATTGCGCTTGAGCTGCGCGGCATTGCCGGCCTCGCGCAGCAGATCCAGTTCATCGAGAATGGTCTTGCGGTATTCGCGCACGAGCTCGATGGGGCGCAGACGGCGCGCGTCCGCCCAATACTGGTCGGCGAGTCTTGCGAGGGTGTCCAGCACTTCCAGATCGAGGTCGATGATCTCGCGCATTCCCGGACGCAGTATTTTGACCACGACCTCGCGGCCGTTCTTGAGCGATGCCACATGGACCTGGGCGATCGAGGCGGCGGCGAGCGGCTTGGGCTCGAAGCTGCCGAATATGTCGCCGAGAGGGAGCCCAAAGGCCTTTTCGATGGATGCGACCGCCACCGCGCTGTCGAACGGGGGAACGCGGTCCTGCAGTTTCGCCAATTCATCGGCGATGTCCGCGGGCAGTAAATCGCGCCGGGTCGACACTGCCTGGCCGAATTTGACGAAGATCGGCCCCAGCTCCTCCAGAGCCAGCCGCAAACGCTCGCCGCGCGTGACGCCGACGCTGCGCCCGAACCAGGTCCAGGGCGACAGGTAGACCAGAAAGCGAAACGGCCCGTACACGTGCGTCGCGCGCACGAAATCATCGAGTCCGTTCTTGACCAGGGCGCGCTGAATTTGCAGCAGGCGGGCCAGGACTCGCAAACGCATCAAGCCGTACCCTTGAGGCCGGTACTCTGGGGGCCGGTGCCCTGGGAGCCGGCATTCAGGAGGCGCGCCTCGAGCCGCCCGAGCCGGGCGCCGACGCGATCGAATGTCTCCCGCAATTCATCGACACCGCGCAGAAACTCCTCGAGCTCGGTTCTGTTGACGAGATCGCGGCTTTCTTCCTGCAGGTACTCGGCGATGTTCAAAGCCGCCGTGCTCCGGGCACGGCGTGCCCACCTAAGGGCGCCCGAGGCGAATTGCGATACCCGCCGGGCGGGCAGGTCACCGATCCATCGGGACAGTTCCTCCTCCGGGTCCGGCCGCGCCAGCGCGATGAGTTCCCGGTACCGGTCCGCAATTTCCGCGTCGCCGCGAACCTGCGCCGCGGCAAGTCCCGCGCCCCGCGGCGCTCCGGCCTGGAGCAACTTGAAAAGGGCCGGCAGCGATCCGGAAATCACCGCATTCGTCGCCGAGTCGTCCCCGGCGAGCAGCGCCAGTCGGCCGCGATGCGCACTCAGGCGAATGCGCGCGATGCCGTCGACGTCGATTTGCAGGGACGTGCCCTCGAGGCGCTTCGCGAGGACGGCCGCGCGGGCCGATGAGTCGATGCAGCGATTGAGCAGGGCCTCGGCCGTTGCCAGCCATGCGGGGGTCGCTGGCATGTCAGATCTTGTAGCCGCGATGCACGGCGACAATGCCGCCGGTCAGGTTGTGATAGCGCGTCTCTGCAAAACCTGCGGCGTTCAACATCTCGAGCAGGGTCTCCTGGTTCGGATGCATGCGAATCGATTCCGCCAAGTATCGATAGCTGGCCGCGTCCTGTGCGACCACGCGGCCCAACAGCGGCAGTACCTTGAAGCAATAGGCGTCGTATACCGGTTTGAGGCCCGGAGCCACCGGCGTCGAAAACTCGAGCACCAGCAATTGGCCCCCGGGCTTCAGCACGCGGTGCATGGATTTGAGCGCCGCCGCCTTGTCGGTCACATTGCGCAGGCCGAAGCCGATGGTGAGGCAATCGAAGCAGCCGTCCTCGAAGGGCAGGCGCTCGGCATCGGCGACGATGCACTCGAAGTTTGCGGAGAATCCCTGGTCGAGCAGCCGGTCGCGGCCGATGTCCAACATCGCCGGGTTCACGTCCGACAACACCACCCGTCCGGTTTTGCCCACCTGCCGCAGCATTCCCGCGGCCAAGTCGCCGGTGCCCCCCGCGACATCGAGCGCGTGCATTCCCGGCCGCAGGCCCGTGAGGGAGAGGGTGAACCGCTTCCACAATCGATGTACGCCGAGCGACATCAGGTCGTTCATGACGTCGTACTTTCCGGCCACCGACGCGAATACCGAACGAACGCGCGCGGCCTTGTCGCCCCAGGCGACCTGCTCAAATCCGAAGTCGGTTTTTTGGTCGGAGTTTTCCATGGCGGACCTCATTGTCGGACCCCATTGTAGCCGGGTAGCCGACCGGGCGTGGGCGCCGACTTTAAAGGTTCGGTTTCCCGGTCTGCGCCCCGGATTTCTTCGCTTCGGCGCAGCGCTCAAGATAACGGGCCCAATTGGCGCGGTGGTCGCGGCCCAGCTCGTGCAAAAGACCCCAGGTGTACAGGCCCGTGTTGTGGCCGTCGTCGAACAGCAGGCGCAGGGCGTAGTTGCCCACCGGTTCGACGCCGGTGATGCCGACGTTTTGTTTGCCCGTCTGCAGCACGCCCTCGCCGCCGCCGTGACCCTTCACTTCGGCGGATGGGGAGAATACCCGGAGGTACTCGAAAGACAGCTCGAAATGCGAGCCATCGTCGAAACGGACCTCGAGCAGCCGCGAGTGGGTGCGCAACTTGATGTCGGTGGGTTGAGGCGTAGCGGCGGGTTTGGGCATGTCGAGTCGGCGCGGGCGCCGCTAGAGAATGTACCGCGACAGGTCCTGATCCTTGACCAATTCGCCGAGGTTGCCCTCGACATACTCGCGGTTGATGACGATGGACGTGCCGCTGCGGTCGGCGGCGTCGAAGGACACGGTTTCCAACAGCCGCTCCATGACGGTGTGCAGCCGACGTGCGCCGATGTTTTCGGTGCGCTCGTTGACCTCGAAAGCCACCTCCGCGAGCCGCTGCACGCCGCACGCGGCGAATTCCAATTCCACGCCCTCGGTGGCCAGCAAGGCCTTGTACTGGCGGCACAGGGATGCGTCGGGTTCCGTCAGAATGCGCACGAAGTCCTCGACCACGAGCGGCTCCAGTTCGACTCGGATCGGCAATCGTCCTTGCAGCTCCGGGATGAGATCCGAGGGCTTGGACATGTGAAACGCGCCCGAGGCAATGAACAGCACATGATCGGTCTTCACCGCACCGTACTTGGTGTTCACCGTGCATCCTTCGACCAGCGGCAAGAGATCGCGCTGCACGCCTTCGCGCGACACGTCGGCCCCCATGGTTTCCTGGCGGCGGGCGATTTTGTCGATTTCGTCGATGAACACGATGCCGTTCTGCTCGGCGTTCTCGACGGCACGAAGCTTGAGCTCTTCCTCGTTGATCATCTTCGAGGCCTCCTCGTCGACCAGAAGCTTCAACGCCTCCTTGATCTTGAGCTTGCGCTGCCGGGTCCGGCTCGCCCCCAGATTCTGGAACATGCCTTGGAGCTGCTGGGTCATTTCCTCCATGCCGGGAGGCGCCATGATTTCCACGCCCATGGGACTCGCGCGCACTTCGATTTCGATTTCCCGATCTTCCAGATGGCCTTCGCGCAGCATTTTCCGAAAGCGCTGCCGGGTCTCATTGTCCCTGGGGGCCGCGTCCCCGGTGAAGCCCGCGGACGCCCGCGGTAGCAGGACGTCGAGCACGCGTTCCTCGGCACTGTCGGCGGCGCGATGGCGCACCTTGGCGATTTCTTCTTCGCGGGTCATTTTCACGGAGATCTCGACAAGATCACGGACGATCGAGTCCACTTCGCGGCCAACATAGCCCACTTCGGTGAATTTAGTGGCCTCGACCTTGAGAAAGGGCGCCTTGGCCAGCCGCGCCAGCCGTCGCGCGATCTCGGTCTTGCCCACCCCGGTCGGCCCGATCATGAGAATGTTCTTCGGCGTGATCTCGGCGCGCAGAGCGGCGGCAACCTGGCCGCGGCGCCAACGGTTACGCAGCGCGATCGCCACGGCGCGTTTGGCGGCCTTCTGGCCGACGATGTGCTTGTCGAGTTCCTCGACGATCTCTCGCGGGGTCATCTGCGACACGGCCTACAACTCCTCGATCGTCAGATTGCGATTGGTGTAGATGCAAATGTCAGCCGCGATGTTGAGCGAGCGTTCCACGATGTCGCGGGCGGAAAGATCCGTGGTCTGGCTGAAGGCCGTCGCCGCGGCTTGCGCAAAGCTGCCGCCCGAGCCGATGGCGATCAGGTCATGCTCGGGTTCGATGACGTCGCCGTTGCCCGAGACGACGTAGGTGCTGCTCTGGTCCGCAACGCAGAGCAGCGCCTCCAGCCGGCGCAGGCTTCGATCGGTACGCCAATCCTTGGCCAATTCGATGGCGGCCCGGGTGAGATTGCCGAATTGCTCCAACTTGCCCTCAAAGCGCTCGAACAGGGTGAAGGCGTCCGCGGTGCCGCCGGCAAATCCGGCGAGCACTTTGCCGCCGTACAGGCGGCGCACCTTGCGGGCATTGGCCTTCATGACGCTCTGACCCAGAGTCACCTGGCCGTCTCCGCCCACCGCCACCCGGCCATTGCGCCGCACGGCCAGGATGGTCGTGCCATAAATTCGCTCAGGGTGGTGGTTCATTGAGGGAGGGTGGGGCCGCCGCCGGCCCTTTCAAGCGCTGCGTCGGCGGCGGGCCCGCGGATGCGCCGCTTCGTAAACCGAGGCCAGATGCTGGAAGTCCAGATGGGTATAGACCTGGGTGGTTCCGATGTCGGCGTGGCCGAGCAGTTCCTGGACGCCGCGCAGGTCACGGCTGGACTCGAGCAGGTGCGTTGCAAAGGAGTGCCGGAACATGTGTGGATGGACATGCACACCGATGCCTTGACGGCGGCCCCAAGCCGCGACGCGAAGCTGAACGGCACGAACGGACAAACGCCGGCCGTTCCGGCCCACGAACAGCGCGTCCGTATCGCCCTTGACCACGAGGGCGCGCTGCTTCATCCAAGCTTTGAGCGCCGCGATGGCCTGACGCCCGATGGGCACGATCCGGCCCTTGTTGCCCTTGCCGATCACGCTCACGGTGCGGTCGGCCAAATCGACCGCGCCCACCGCCAAGTTCACGAGTTCGGACAGCCGCAATCCGGACGAGTAGAAGAATTCCATGATGGCCTTGTCGCGCGCGGACAGAGTGTCGTCGACTCGAAACGACAGCAGCCGGCCCATTTGATCGGCGTCGAGCGTGGCGGGAAGGCGCTTCTTCTGCTTGGGTGCGCGCACATCGCGGGCGGGATTGCGCGCCCCGTGACCCTCGCGCATCAGGAATTCGTAAAACGTTCGCGCCGCCGACAGCCGCCGCTGGATGCTGCGCGGACTCAACTTGTCGGCGTGCAGGGCGGCGGCAAAGGCGCGCATCTGCGCATGATCGAAGCCGTCCCAGGCGGCCAACTTGCGCCGCGCGCCGAATTCGGCCAGCTTGAGCAAATCGTGCCGGTAGGCGGCAACCGTGTGGCCGCTCACGCGCCGTTCGAGCGCGAGGTGCGACAGAAATCGATCGATCCATGCACGCTCGCCCGAGTCCACGACGAACGCAGCCCTTAGCGCATCAGGGCGTAGGTCACGAGTTCGCCGATGCGGGACAGAAACTCCGTGCTCATGGCCGGGTGGAAGCGTTGGGCGTCGCTCGCGCCGATGGCCAGTATTCCGAGTTCACCCTTGGGGCCCAACGGGGTCAGGGCCACCGAGCCGATCTCGACCGAATCCGTGCCGAAGAGATAGTCGCGCTGCGCGTCGCGCACCTGCCCGCAGCGGGGCTTGCCGGATTGCAGCAGCGTTTCGAAGGACTTGATGTCGGCGTCGGCCGGGGTGCCGGTGCGCAGAAATCGGCCGGGTACGCCTTCCACGGTCCGCGCCTGCTCGAGGAACAGCACCATCACCGAGTGCATGGCATCGAAATCTTCGCGCAGCGAAGTCTCCACGGCATTGATGGTCTCGGCCATGCTGTGGGCGCGAATCAGCCGCTGACACAGGCGATGAATGCGGTCAGCCAGCGCGTCATTGGCGCGGGCCACATCGACGAGTTCCTTCAGCTTGCGCTCGAGCGACTGGTTGCGCTCGCGCAGCACCTCGACCTGGCGCTCGACCAGGCTTACCGTGGCGCCCACATCGCGCAAATGCGGCAGGCGCAGCTTGGCGAGCAGCGCAGAGTTGCGCTCGAAAAAATCCGGATAGGTTTGCAAATAGTCCGCGACGGTGGTGTCGTTGAGACCCTCTTGCTTGATCCCGCGCGCCTGACTGGTGGTCATTGTTCACACTCCCCTACATCACATTATGTCGATCGATCCCCTAAACACCGTCGTCGCAGGGCCGGTGAGCCACAAGTGGCCGGCGTTGTCGCCGGAGGATACCCACGCGGTACCTCCGGGCAGATCGACGCGCACCTCCGCGTCCAGCAATCCGCGCCGACGGCCGACGGCGACGGCGGCGCAGGCCCCGGTGCCGCAGGCCTGAGTCTCACCCACGCCGCGCTCGAATACCCGCAATTTCAAGTGGCCGCGATCCACGATCTGCATGAAACCCACGTTGGCGCGCTGTGGAAAGCGCGGGTGATTCTCGATACTAGGCCCAAACCGCGCGAGCGGCGCGGTTTTTACGTCGGACACCTGCAGCACCGCATGCGGATTGCCCATGGAGACCGCGCCGATCTCGACTTCCGCGCCGTCGACTTTCAGCGAATAGGAGGGTGCCTCGGCGTCCGCCTCCAACGGCAGGGCGCGCGGATCGAAGTTGGGCGCACCCATGTCCACCGACACCAGCCCATCGTCCCCGACGCGGGCATGAACGACCCCGCCCGAACTCTCCATCATGAAGTCGCGGCCCAACTGCGGTGCGCGCGCGTACAAGAGAGCGGCGATGCAGCGCGCGCCGTTGCCGCACTGCTCGACTTCCGTGCCATCGGAGTTGATGACTCGATAGAACACCCGGCTCGACGCATCACGAGGATTCTCCAGCATCAACGCTTGATCGAAGCCGACGCCGGTATGGCGGTCCGCGAGCGCGCGCAGCTTGCTTACGTCGAAATGAGAATCAGCGGCGGGCGCGTCGAACACCAAGAAATCGTTGCCCAGCCCCTGCATCTTCAAGAACTCGATGCGCATACGGAGAGAGCATAGCCGATGCGTGAATATGTCGCGAGCTTGGGGTTGCGCAATCCAGCATCGAGCTTTACCTTACGGTGAAAACAACAACACCGGGGAATTATGCGTCACGTAATGATTTTGAACGCGAAGGGCGGATGCGGCAAGAGCACCCTGGCCACCAACGTCGCCGTGTTCTTTGCCCGCGAAGGGAATCAAGTGTGCATCGCGGACTATGACCCGCAGCGCTCCAGTCTCGACTGGCTGGCGCAGCGCCCCGCCGATCTGCCGGCCATCAACGGCGTTGCCGCCTACGAGGAGGGCCTGCGCAACGTGCCGCGCGCCACCGAGATCCTGGTGATCGACGCGCCCGCGCGCGTTCACGGCTCGGAACTCAACGAGCTGGTGCGCCGCGCCGAGACCGTCATTGTCCCGGTGCTGCCTTCGAGCATCGACATCAAAGCCTGCGGCCGCTTCATGACGGAATTGCTGGAAATCGGCAAGGTGTCCCGCCGCCAGGCACGATTGGCGGTCGTCGCCAACCGCGTCCGCGAGTACACGCTGATCTACGAGGAATTGGATCAGTACCTGAGCAAGCTCAAGGTGCCCTATCTTGGGTCATTGCGGGAGGCGCAAAACTACGTGCGCGCCTACGCCCGCGGCATGGGTGTGCTGGAGCTGCCCGAATATCTGGCATGGCCGGACTGGAAACAATGGGAGCCGATCGGCGAATGGCTGGATAGCAAGCGCAGCCTGCCCACGGCTTAAGCCTCCCAGCCCGTGGCTCAAACCTCATAAGTCTCGCGCGCCTCTCGCCGCGGGCGCAGACTGGAATTCTCGTGCGAATCAGACTATCCGGGTCGGAATTGAGCTTCAGCGCCGCCTCCGGTCACTCGCTGCTGGATGCGGCGCTCGATGCTTCCTTGAATCTGCCGCATAGCTGCAAGGGCGGCAATTGCGGTTCGTGCCGCGCGCGGCTGCTGCAAGGTGAGATCGACTACCCGAACGGCCGGCCGCTGGGGCTGTCCGATGACGAGATCGCCGAAGGTTACGTGCTGCTGTGCCAGGCGCGTCCCCGCGGCGACTTGTCGATTGAAATCCCCAAAGTCGGCACACCCGACCAGATCCTCACCAAACGCCTGCCGGCACGGATCGAGCGCGTGCTGCCGCTGGCGCACGATGTCCTGGGCCTGCATTTGAGGCTTCCCGCCGCCGAAGCCTTCGAGTTCCAGGCCGGACAGTACATCGACGTCATGCTGCCCGGCGGGCGGCGCCGCAGCTTTTCGATCGCCTCGCCGCCGCACGACTCGCGGCTGCTCGAGCTCCACGTACGGCGGGTCGAGGGCGGCGAATTTTCGGCGCCCTTGTTCGATGACGAGAGGCGGGGCACGCTGCTCACGATCGAGGGACCTCTCGGACAGTTCGTGTATCGAGATGGCGGGTTGCCGATGCTGCTGGTCGGCGGCGGCACGGGACTTGCGCCCCTGCTCAGCATGCTGCGGCACGTGGTCGAGAACGGCATCGAGCGCGACCTGCGCCTGTACTGGGGCGTGCGCGCCGAGCGCGACCTGTATGCGCTCGCCGCGCTCGAAGATCTGGCGAGGCGCGCCGGCGCCGGACGCTTGCGCTACGTGCCGGTGCTGTCCGAGCCCTCGCCCGAATGGCAGGGGCGCCGCGGCTTCGTGCACCAGGCCGCGCTCGAGGATGTCGACCGCCTCGAAGAGTACGAGGTATACGCGGCGGGACCTCCTGCGATGATCGAGGCGGTGCGGCGCGATTTCGGCCGGCGCGGCGCTGCGCCCGCCCGTTTGTATTTCGATTCCTTCGACTACGCGCCGGACACGCTCGACCGCCAGCGGATGAGCGCGGCCACCAAGTCTTGATCCTCGGCCGACTCGGCCCTCAATAGCGGCGCCGACAGTCCGAGTTCGCGCACGCCGGCCGCGATGCGCTCGCCGGGCACCAACCAGAGCGCGCGCTCGAACTCCCCACGCAAGCCGGGCGTCGCAAGTTTCAGCAAATTGCCCGCGATCTCCAGGCTGGTCGCGATGATGACTTGCACTGCGCCGGCCGCGAAGTTGCCCAGCAGCTCCGCAAGCGCGGCATCGCTCGGAGCCGCCGGCACGCGCCTGTAGACGTCGGCCGCCGTCACCTGGGCGCCGCGGCGCGCGAGTTCCTGCTCGAGAAATGGCCGGCCGTTGCCGCCTTTGATGATGAGAATGCGGCTTCCCGTCGGATGTTCCAGCCGAGGATGCCGCAGCAAGCTCTCAGAATCGAAGTTTTCGTTCGGCTGAACCACCACCCGGTAGCCGGCTTGATTGAGGGCCCGTGCGGTCGCGGGACCCTGCGCCGCCAGGCACAGATCGCGCTTCTGCTCCAGCAACGAAGCGCCGAACCGCACGGCATTGGCGCTGGTGAAGATGATGACGTCGAAAGCCGTCAGGGGTCCGAGACGCGCCGCCAAGTCGCGCCTGACCCCGAGGGGCTGGATTTCGATCGCGGCCAGGCGAAATGTGCTCGCGCCCTGCGTTTCCAACAGCCTGCACAGCGGCATGGCTTGCTGTTCGGGCCGAGTGACCAAGACGCCGACACCGTGCAATGCGCCCATGCCGTCAAGGGGAGCGCAGGCGCTCGAGCAGCGAGTCCGCGCCGGCGGCAAGAATGCGCTCGGCCAAGAGCACTCCCAGCGCGACCGGGTTGTCGGCGCTTCCGGACGCGGTGTCACGCAGCAGCCGCGAGCCATCGGGATCCGCCACCAGTCCGTCGAGTGTCAATTGCCCACCCTCGAGGCGCGCATGGGCCGCGATGGGCGATTGGCAGCTACCGCCGAGCCGGTGCGCAAAAGCCCGTTCCGCGTCCATGGCGGTGCGCGCGGCCGCGCATTCCAACACCGACATGAGCCCCCGCGTGCGCTCGTCACTGCCGCGGCACTCGATTCCGATGATGCCCTGGGCGACCGCCGGCAGGCAGATCTTGGGATCCAGGCGCGCGGTGATGCGCGATTCCAACCCCAAGCGAGTGAGGCCGGCGCAGGCCAACACGATGGCATCCACTTCACCGGCATCGTGGCGGCGCAGGCGCGTATCCACGTTGCCGCGCAGGGTTTCTACCCTAAGGTCGGGCCGCGCGGCCAGCAACTGCGCCTGCCGCCGCAGGCTCGAGGTTCCCACGCGGGCACCCTGCGGCAAACTTCCGAGGCCGGCGGCCTTGGTGGTGACGAGCGCGTCGCGGGCATCCGCCCGCTCGAGCACCGCGGCGATGATGAGTCCTTCAGCCAACTCGCCGGGCAAATCCTTCATCGAATGTACGGCGATATCGGCGCGATGTTCTTCGAGCGCCACCTCGAGCTCTTTGATGAACAGCCCCTTCCCGCCGATGGCGGCCAGGGTCCGGTCCTGTATTCGATCGCCCTGGGTCACCATGGGCACGAGCTCGATCTCGAGCCCGGAGTGCGCCTGGCGCAGCAGCATCGCGACGTGCTGCGCCTGCCAAAGTGCAAGCAAACTCTTGCGAGTGGCGATGCGCAGCGGCGCAATGAACGTCGCGTTCACGTCGTATCGGAATTCGCGGGAAACAGCGCCGACTTCAGCCGATAGATCGAGGAGATGTCCTCGTCGCCGAAGCCCTGGATGACGAGCTGCGCGTACTGCGCCAGCGTGGATTCGACCACCGGCAGCAGCGCGCCGTGCCGCGCCGCCATCTCGCGGCAGATCCGCAAATCCTTCGCGTGCAGACGCACCCGAAATCCCGCCGGATAGGAATTGTGCGCCATGTAGGGGGCGCGATTGACGAAGTACCAGCTCGAGCCCGCGCCCTTGCCGAGCAGCTCGATCAAGCGATCGAGCGGCAGGCCTTCGGCGTGCGCGAAAGCCATGGCCTCACCGATGGCCTGGATGATGCCCGCGCACATGATTTGGTTGGTGGCCTTCGCCGCCTGGCCGGCGCCGCTGGCACCGAGATAGGCGACATTCTTCCCCATCGCATCCAGGATGGGCTGCGCGCGCGCGAACACCGGTTCGTCGCCGCCCACCATGATGGCGAGCGCCGCCGTGCGTGCACCCTCCACGCCGCCGCTCACCGGGCAGTCGAGAAATCCCACGCCGAGCGCGTCGAGCCGGGAGTGAATCGCGCGTGCGGTTACGGCGCTGACCGTGGAGCAATCCATCACGATCATGTTGGGATTCAGCCCCGGCTCGAGGCCCTCGATGACGGCGCGCAAATCCTCGTCGGCGGACACGCATATGACCACGGCCTCGCAGTTTCCGGCCAATTCCGCGAGGTTCGCGAAGGCGATGCAATGAAGCTCCCCGGCGAGCGCCGTCGCCTTGGGCAGGGTTCGATTCCAAACGCCCGTCAGCAGCCCCGCGCGGTGAAGACTGCGCGCCATGTGGGCGCCCATGGCGCCCAATCCGACGAAACCTGTTTGCATACGCGTTTCCCGACCGATGTTGTGTCAGTGGCGTATTCTGCGGCTTTGCGCAGCGCGCGGCAAAGCGCGTGATCAATCGTCGGCGGTTACGTGGGGCTATTGCAGGTGGCGTCGACTTCACGCTTCGCGTTGAGGCGCTCGGTGTCGATTTCATCGGAAGTGAGGTACTGCCGTTCGCCGTCGGCGCCGGTCTTGTAGATCTTCCGGCCGTCGATCAACTTCTTGTAATGATCCTGCGCCTCGGCGCACTGCTTCTCGCGAGCCTGTTCGACATCGCTGTCGACGGCTTTCTTTTCGCCGGCGTCGTG
>JBARBX010000396.1:0-5426 GCA_049793535.1 Steroidobacteraceae bacterium
AGGCCTCGCCCAAGCCCATCATCCTGTTCATCGATGAAGCGCATACGCTGGTAGGCGCCGGCGGCGCCGCCGGTACCGGCGATGCGGCCAATTTGCTGAAGCCGGCACTGGCTCGCGGCACCTTGCGCACCGTCGCCGCGACCACCTGGGCCGAGTACAAGAAACATATCGAAAAGGACCCGGCCCTCACTCGCCGCTTCCAAGTCGTTCAAGTGGCCGAACCCTCCGAGGAGAAGGCCATTCTGATGATGCGCGGCGTGGCCTCGACCATGGAAAAGCACCATCGGGTGCAACTGCTCGACGAGGCGCTCGAGGCGGCGGTTCGCCTCTCGCACCGCTACATCCCCGCGCGGCAGCTTCCCGACAAATCGGTGAGTTTGCTCGACACGGCCTGCGCGCGGGTTGCCATCAGCCAGCACGCGGTACCCCCCGAGGTCGACGATTGCCGCAAGCGCATCCAGGCTTTGGAAACTGAACTGGAGATCATCGCGCGCGAGACTGCCGTGGGCGTGGATACCGCCGAGCGGCAGCGGCTCGCGAGCGAAAAACTCGAGTCCAATCGCGAGTCCTTGAAGGCCTTGGAGAGCCGCTGGCAGGCCGAGAAGGCCTTGGTGGAGAAAATTCTCGGGATACGCAGCCGGCTGCGGGGAGTGCAGGGCAAAATCGAGGGCACCGCCAGTCCGCTGGAGGCGGCCGCCGATGCCGCCGCCAAATCCGCGCCCCCGCCGGTGGTGATCGACGCCGGCACCGCCGCAGCGCTCAGCGACAGCGACCGCGCCGCTTTGCTGACCGAGCTTCAAGGGTTGCAACAGGAACTTCATGCCATGCAAGGCGACCGGCCTTTGATTCTGCCGTCGGTGGATCACCAGGCCGTGGCCTCCGTGGTCGAGGGATGGACCGGCATTCCGGTCGGCCGCATGGTGAAGAACGAGGTCGAGTCGATCTTAAAGCTTGCCGATACGCTCGGCCAACGCATCATCGGCCAGCGGCACGCGCTCGACATGATCGCGCGGCGCATTCAAACTTCACGCGCCAAGCTCGACAATCCCAACAAGCCGATCGGCGTTTTCATGCTGGCGGGCACGTCGGGCGTCGGAAAAACCGAGACTGCGTTGGCTCTCGCCGAAGTTTTGTACGGCGGAGAACAGAATGTCATCACGATCAACATGAGCGAATTTCAGGAGGCGCACACCGTCTCGACCTTGAAGGGCGCGCCGCCGGGTTATGTAGGCTACGGCGAAGGCGGTGTTCTGACCGAGGCCGTGCGGCGGCGACCCTACAGCGTCGTGCTGCTCGATGAAGTCGAGAAAGCGCATTCCGATGTACACGAGATTTTCTTCCAGGTGTTCGACAAGGGGTGGATGGAGGACGGCGAGGGCCGCCTGATCGATTTCAAGAACACGCTCATTCTTCTGACCACCAACGCAGGCACGGAGTTGATCGCGAACCTGTGCAAGGATCCGGAATTGATGCCGGAGCCGGAGGGCATTGCCAAGGCGTTGCGCGAGCCGCTGTTGAAGGTGTTCCCGCCCGCGCTGCTCGGCCGGCTGGTGGTCATTCCATACTATCCCCTCAACGACGAAATGATCGGCGCCATTGCCCGGCTGCAGCTCGGGCGCATTCAGAAGCGCATTCTCGAGAACCACAAGGTGCCTTTCACGTATGACGATGCGGTGATCAAACTGATTGCGAGCCGCTGCACCGAGGTGGAGAGCGGCGGGCGCATGATCGACGCGATCCTCACCAACACCATATTGCCCAAGTTGAGCGAAGAATTTCTCAAGCGGATGATGGCCGCGCAGCCCGTGGCACGGGTCCACGTTTCCACCGGCGACGGCGATTTTGTCTATGGATTCGACTCATAGGAGAAAATCACCCCGTAGTCGGGGGCATCGATTCCTGGAAACGTGCTAACTACCCTTCAGTTCCTCGCGCACCAGCCGGGCCAGCAGTTGCTCGGCCACATGTTTGACGGAACCCTCGACGTAGCGCTTGCTGAGCGTGCCGATTTCGGTGGAAACGTGGACCATTCCGGCCTCCAGACGATAGTGCCCGGTGAACAATTTTCCGTCCACCTTCATCGACACGGAGCCGGATTTCTCGGGCATCATTCCCACACATTAACGCCGATGGGAAAATCGCGCTAGATGCCGCCAACAATGTCAGCACCCCCACATGCACGGTGATAGCCATGGCTGATCTGGTTGCCGATCAAATGCGCAAGGCCATGATCGAGCATCAGCGCGGGGGACTGGCCGGCGCCGAGGCCGCCTACCAGAACATCCTCGCCCACACGCCCGAACATCCTGACGCCTTGCACTACCTGGGCATGCTGCGTTTCCAACAGGAAAAGTCGGCGGAGGCAATCGCTCTGTTGCGCCGCTCGCTCGACATAGCGCCGGACAATCCGCATGCCTGGAACAATCTGGGCAACATTCTGTTTGCGCGGGGAGAAAGGAGCGAAGCCCTGCAGGCATATGAACATGCGGTTGCGGCCGCGCCCAATCTTACCGCCGGCTGGCACAATCTTGGGATATTGCATCGTCGCAGCCAGCGCCTGGAGCGCGCGATCGAGTGCTTTCAAAAGGTCCTGTCCGTCGATGCGGCCGCACCCGAGGGCAAGCCGGGCGCGGATTTTCGAAACGCCCTGGAGAGCCTGGTGAATTTGCTGCAGCGGACCCAGCGCATGGATGAACTGGCGCAGACCCTGACGCTTTGGCAAAGATCCTTTCCCGACGACCCGGTCGCGCAGCACATGGCCGCGGCCCTCACTGGAAAGGACGTACCCCCGCGAGCCTCTGATGCGTATGTGAAGAAGGTATTCGACGAGTTTGCGGAAAGCTTCGACCACACGCTCAAGACGCTCGATTACCGCGCACCGCAAATGCTTGCCGAAGCGCTCAGCGCGGAGCCGGAGTACCAGCGTGGCCACGCTCGCGTCCTCGATGCGGGGTGCGGCACCGGCCTGTGCGCTCCATTGTTCCGCTCCAGCGCGCGTGTCTTGGTGGGCGTCGACCTCTCTCCGGCGATGCAGGAAAAGGCGCGTGCGCGCGGCCTGTACGACGAACTGTACGTGATGGAGCTATGCAAGTTCATGCAGGGCCGCCCGGCGCTCTTTGACGTAATCATCGCCTGCGACACCATGGAGTATTTCGGTCAATTGCACGATTTCTACGCAGCAGCCCACATTTCGCTGAGCCCGGGAGGATTATTGTTGTTCACGGTCGAGGCGATGCCCCCCGACGGCCCAACCGACGACTACCTCATCCAGCCGCATGGGAGGTACTGTCACCGAGCCACCTATGTCCGGCAGGCAGCGGATAAAGCGGGGTTCGTGAACCTGGCGATCACGGAAGGCTGGCTGCGGCGGGAGTTTGGGGCCGAGGTGCCGGGGCTGGTGGTCGCTGCGCGACGAGGGCGTTAGGGGTATTACGGAGAGTGGTGTACTATTCGGAACGATGAGAAAGTGGCCAGCGAGCGTTGAAACCTCAAGGGTTTTTCCGCCTGCCGGCGATCTTCACCACCTAGGGAAAATGGGGTCTGTGCATGGCGCGCGCCAAGGTAGTTGAATTTGACTACTACCAGTTTCTGAATCTGATGCGTCGAGCGACCAACTCGGGTAACCGTATCGACAAGGCAGATACCCGCTGGCCGGAATTCATCAAGACTCATGCAATCAATGAGGTGGCGGCGACCGCCATCGCGCGTCAGAAATTCGAGAATGCCGTTCCGGTGATCGTCGCGGAAGGCAAGGATACGGACGGACTTTACTTTTATTCAAAGACAGAAGAAGGCTGTCTGCGACTGATCGCAGTCGAATAGTGGCCTTTCGGGATTAAATCGCGATGCCCGCCACCCAGGATCAGCGAGCGTTTTCCGTTACCAGTCCCTTCGGCGGCGACAAGCTGCTGTTTCACCAATTCAGCGGCACGGAAGGCATCAGCCGGCCGTTCGAGTTCTCGCTGTCCCTGTTGAGCGAAGACGGGAATCTCGATGCGGATAAGATTCTTGGCGAGGGCATTACGATCACCTGCCAGGAGCCGGGTGGCGGCAAACGCTATTTCAACGGTGTCGTTGCCGAATTTTCCCAGAGCGGGTTCGTCAGGAATTTTCATGAATACCATGTGCTCGTCAGGCCATGGCTATGGTTCCTGACCCTGACGGCAGACTGCCGGATTTTCCAGAACAAGGCCGTTCCGGACATCTTCGAGGAAGTCGCCAAGCAGCACAATTTTTCCGACTACCGGCTGAAGCTCAAAAACACCCCCTATCCGAAGCGGGAATACTGCGTTCAATATCGCGAGACTGATTTCAACTTTGTCAGCCGCCTGCTCGAACACGAGGGCATTCACTACTACTTCGAACACGAGAACGGCAAGCATTTCATGGTGCTCACCGATGACGCGTCCACGCATGTGAGCCGCACGGGCTATTCGACCATTCACTACCTGCCGTCGGGCGCGAAGGCCTCATTCACGGACAAGAACGGCTATATGCGCGATTGGTCGGTGTCGCGCCATGTGCTGACCTGCACCTACGCGACCACGGATTTCAATTTCGAGACGCCGCGGGTCTCGTTGCTGCGTAATTCGACGATCTCGCGCAAGTACAAGCACGCCGACCTTGAGATATTCGACTATCCGGCGGAGCCCGCGACCTTGGCCGCCGCGGAGACCGAAAAGATCGCCAAGCGCCGCATCGAAGAGCTGCAATCGACCCAGATGATCGCTCGCGGCCGCAGCGACAGCTTGGGGGTGGCGCCGGGCTGCAAATTCGACCTGGCCGATTATCCCCGCAAAGACCTGAATATCGGCTATCTGGTGCTGAGTTCGCAATACAGCATGCAAAGCGACGCGTACGACTCCGGCGCCTCCGGCGATGCGCCGGCCATTTCGATAACCGCCGAAGCCATAGACGCCCGCACCCCGTTTCGGCCGGCGCGAAGCACGCCGAAACCGGTCATGCACGGCGCGCAAACCGCCATGGTGGTGGGCAAGTCCGGCGATGAGATCTACACCGACGAAATGGGCCGCGTCAAAGTGCAGTTTCACTGGGATCGCGCCGGCAAGAACGATGAGAAGAGTTCCTGCTGGGTGCGCGTCGCACAGTTGTGGGCCGGCGCGCAGTGGGGCGCCATCCATTTACCGCGCGTCGGCCAGGAAGTGTTGGTGGATTTCCTGGACGGCGATCCTGACCGTCCGATTGTCACGGGCCGCGTCTACAACGGCGATGCCAAGCCGCCGTACGCGCTGCCGGACAATGCCACGCAGTCGGGAATCAAGTCGCGCAGCAGCAAGCAAGGGTCGGCGGACAACGCCAACGAATTTCGTTTCGAGGACAAGAAAGGATCGGAGGAGATCCTGTTGCATGCCGAGAAAATTCTGACGATCGAGGTCGAGAAGGATGGCACGCTTACGGTGGAGAAC
>JBARBX010000397.1:0-2883 GCA_049793535.1 Steroidobacteraceae bacterium
CGCACCACCTGCGTGGCCACCATGCTCGCCGGAGGGCACGCGGAGAACGCGCTGCCGCAGTCGGCGACCGCCACCGTCAATTGCCGCATCTTTCCCGGTACCAGCCCCGCGGACGTACAGCAGACACTGCAGGGGCTGGTGGGTCCCAAAGTCGAGGTGAAGCAGGGTTACGATGCGCTGGTGTCGGATGCCTCGCCCATGCGCGCGGACGTCATGAGCGCGGTCGCCAAGGCCGTGCAAGCCGCGGATCCCGGGGCGCCCGTGGTGCCGACCCAGGCGGCATACGCCACCGACGGCGCCGTGTTCCGCAATGCCGGCATCCCCACTTACGGCGTGGGCGGCGTGTTCATCATGGACAGTGAAGAATTCGCGCACGGCTTGAACGAGCGGATCCGGGTCAAAGAATTTTACAATGGGTTGGTCTACTGGGATGTGCTGATCAAGGCGCTGGCGGGCTAGAGGCCCGCTGCGCGAACGAGGAGCAGGCCATGTCGAACATTCAGGTGCCGGACTGGCGCACCGAAGGCGTCAAGGTCATCAAGAGCGACCGGCTCGACAGCAATACGGCGCAAACCCCGGGCATGCTGCGCGCGGCGGCGGTGAACGCGGCGCGCGGCGCGCAGAAGATCTGGGCCGGTACGGTGATCATTCACCCCAATGCCAAGACCGGCGCGCATCATCACGGCCCGCTGGAGAGCGTGATTTACGTGGTTCGCGGCGTGGCGCGCATGCGTTGGGGCGAGCGTCTCGAGTTCGTCGCCGAGGCGGACGCCGGCGACTTCATTTTCGTGCCGCCCTACGTTCCGCACCAGGAAATCAACCGTTCGAGCGATACCCCGCTGGAGTGCGTACTGATGCGCAGCGACAACGAGTCGGTGGTCGTCAACCTCAACATTGACGCCGCGGAGCGCGTGGAAGAGGTGTACTGGATCGATCCCATCCATCGTGAGGCGGCGAAGTAGGGCGACCAATGCCCGCATCGGACTCTCGGGCGCCGACGTCTGCTCTTATTTGGTTGCGTCGGCAAGAATAACCGTCTCGATGACGGTGAGGTCGCGCCAGGCCTCGTCGTTCGTGATGGCTAACGTGGCCCCGGCCTGTAGGCCCGTCGCCAGTTGAATGGCGTCGGGCGTACGAAGGCGGAACCGGGCGCGCAAACCCGCGGCTTCGAGCAAAATTTCGCGGGTGACGGGTTCGAGTTGCAGATTCGGGAAATAGCTGAGCAGAGTTTCGTAGTCATCCGCCGCATCTTGGCGCCCGAGTTGCAACGGCCGAACTATCAGTTCGAGGAGTGTGAGCTCCGAGGCAATGCCTCGAAATCTCCCATCCTCCAGCTGTTCGATTATATCTGCCGCCGGCGCGGCAAAAATCGGATGTTGTTCGAAATGATATATCCAGACGCTGGTATCGATGAGGACGCGCTTATGCTTACCCAAGACCTTCATGGCTACCAGGCTTCACGTTCCGTCCTGAGGTAGGCGTCCGCACCTTGCCAGATATCACGATGCAAACCAGCAGTACGCCTCGCGAATCTCTTCGGTTTCGGAATAATCACCACGCGGTCGGACTTACATAAAACCAGGAGTTCGTCTCCCGCCGATAGGGACAACGCTTCGCGTGCCGCCTGCGGAATGACGATCTGGTACTTGCTGCTGAGGGTAACTGTATTGGCCACAACGACCTCCATAAGAGTAAAGCGATATTATCATATCGCTTTACCGCGGTGCAACTCGCGGGCTAAAACCCGGTCATTGCTATACGTTGTCATACAATTCACGATCAATTATTACTGATTTGTTTGCGGGCGGTGCGATCATGCGTGTCAACGCGCGTTTCGACGGCGAACATGAGAAGCAAATGGAATTCCTGACTCAGGCCACTGGCCTTGGCGTATCGGAGGTTCTCAAGGCAAGCGTCGCTCACGACAATCAAGTCGCTCACGACAATCAAATAGTGAGCGCCTCGACCGGCTTGAAACTGCCCAATCTCCGCCGTTTCATCGGCGGCCGGGGCAGCGGGCGCATGGATATCTCTGCGAGGACCCGAGAGCTCTTCGGTGACGGGCCGGCGGTCAAGCACTCGGGATGTCGCGCCGGAGAGTTGCTGCCGCGTGCCGGCGTTGAGGCAATCAACTCATGGTTTGAATGTAGCTTCGGTTGTTGTACTGTGACCTACAACGGGTACTAGGCAATGGCGCCCACAATCTTGGGTGTCCCTCACCGAGGTATGAGTTTTCCGCCCATGCCGCCGCCGTAATAGGTATTTCGCATTCATCGTGGCGATTCCAGCCGGGTCAAGGAGCCAAATTCATCAAACTATCCGCTAAAGCGTCCGCAGCTCCTGCGTTTCGCGCCGCAGATCCTTGAGATACGTTTCCAGCTCGGCCTTGCGCGCCGGCACCATGGCCTTGCCCGCGGGGGAAAACACTCGCGCCGGAACCATGTGCAAATTCTCCTCGAGCATTTTGACCGCCTTGGGCCCGTCGGGATTGCCGCCCTCCGGATCGACCAGCGCCGTGACTCTCGCGATGCCGATGGCACCCAACCAGTCGAGCGCATCGGCGTCGTGCAGGTACAAGGCCTCGGCACCGACCGGATCGCGATAGTACATGTGGGTGCGTATTGCGCCGCGCACGGCGTCGATTTTCGCCATGGGGAAGCCCGTTCCCTGAAGCACGGTGCCGACGATGTCGGCCGCCACGTCGGAGTGGTCGAGTTTGGGTTTTTCCCAAGGTTTGAAGGCCGCCATGTCGTGCAAGTAGGCGGCGGCGAACAACACATCGTCGTCCAGCGCCACGCGATCCGCGGTGGCCAATTCACGCGCCAGCGCGTAGTCGCGCTGGCAGTGAGAGTAGCCCCATGCGGGATTCCTGAAGTGCTTGGC
>JBARBX010000398.1:0-5286 GCA_049793535.1 Steroidobacteraceae bacterium
CGCGCCTGGACACGCTCGTTATGGGTCGAGATGGCGAACGACGGTCCCAATGGCACACTCAAGATGGGAACCTTCGGCATCTACGAGGACGAGCTCCAGCGCGTGAAGGGCCATTGGCTGTTCAGCAAGAGGCGGGTGCTCAACGAATTTCTCGAAGGCCGGCATTCGGGCCCAAATAATCCGGTGCGCGATCTCGACGGACTGGCCGCGGCGTTCCTGGCGGAGAAGAAATAGCTGTCCTGAACTCCCGCCCAGTACGGTCGATACAGCCGCGCCAGGAAGCGGCCGGTCGTCAGCGACGCCTTCAGGTCGGCACCCGTCGTGAGGCAACTGAAGACCTGGCTTGATAAGATAGTCGACGCCGTTTCGCAACAAAGTGCACTGGGGAAGGCCGCCAGGGGCGATCACTTCAAATCCCTCCTACCCTGGAACATTACGCCCGCTGAGGGGAGCAACCCAGCAGTAGAGCAACGTTCGTCACTGTGCGGGTGACGTCCTCAATCGTAGTTTGCCAATTGCAGACGCTCACTCGCATTGCCCGCCGTCCCCGCCAAGTAGTGCCACTAAAGAACGCTTCACCTGCGGCGTTGATCTTTGCGATCATCTCGTCGGTTCTACGATCGTGGTCCTGTTGAGAAGCCCCCGCTTTCAGATCCAAAAAGCGGACCAACCCTTGATTGATCTGTGGTTCCCAGACCAACTCTGCTCCGGGGAGACGGCCAATTTCCGTCACCAGCGACCGCGACCGCTCGCAGCAGCGCTCGATCATTTCCGATATTCCATCAACACCCAGTTGCCTGATCGCTGCATAGCTTGGGAATCCCCGAGCCCGACGCGACCACTCTGGGTTCCAATCGGCCTGGTCACGCGCATCCGAGGAATAGGAAATATATGACGCCCGATGGGACATCGAACCGGCATGCGCTTTCGGATCGGCAACGAAAGCATAACCGCAGTCATAAGGAACGTTGAGCCACTTATGTCCATCAGTCGCCCAAGAGTCCGCCGCGTCGACACCGGCGAGCAGGTGCCGATAAGACGAGCTGGCCGCAACCCATAGGCCGAATGCTCCATCGATATGAACCCACGCTCCGAATCGCTTCGCAATGGGAATGAGTATCTCAAATTGGTCGAATGCCCCGATATTCAGATCGCCTGCCTGCAAGACTACAACCGTCGGCGCGTTGGACTCCGTGGCAAGCGCCGATTCGAGTGCGGCAGCGTCCAGTCGGCCGCTGGAGTCAGAGGACAACTTGATAATATTGGATGTGCCAATACCGAGCATACTCACCGCACGATCGATTGAACCATGCGCTTGATCGCTGGACATGACCCGAATGGGCGGCGCGCCGGACATTCCATTCACTTCGACGTTCCATGCCCGCTTCGCCAATAGTGCGTGCCGCGCCGACGCCAGGCAGGTGAAATGAGCCATCTGACAGCCAGTCACTAAAGCAAAAGAGCTTTGCCGCGGAAGGTCGAATATCTCCTTCAGCCAACCGCCAACAACTTCTTCCGCGATTGCTGCTGCCGGTCCCGTGCCGTAGTTATGCGCATTTTGATCCCATGCAGACGTCAGCCAATCGGCCCCCAGAGCTGCCGGCAGTGAACCGCCAATCACCCAGGCGAAAAAGCGTCCGCTTGTAACGCCATGCAAGCCTCCGTCAACGTCAGCCGCCAGTTCGCTGACAACTTGTTCCGCTGGAAGTCCGCACCTAGAAAGCGGCTTAGCCATTCGCGTTCGCAGCACCGCGGGGTCGGCCGCTGCGCCTACCGGACTTCCATCCAACTTTGATAGGTAGGCCATTGCCCGCGCCGCTGCAATCTCCAGTGGCCCCCTAAAGATCGAGCCACGGTCGCAATCTCTATGTACGTCGTCGTCTGTTGTAGCCACTACGTCTCCCACTCTCAATCGTGAATGCCCGGACTGCGCATCGTCGATGCCCGCGTGAAATTTACAACAGGCGTCGAGGTAACACCGGCCATTTTCGGACTTGGTAATCGATCCACAACGAATCCACCACCCTACTCGCGAGCACACGATTCATTCGATCGCTTACGATCATTGAGCAACGGCAGTGCCAACCCTTATAACGCAAAGATCAATACCGTCGAAGACTTGGTGTTGTTCTTCAACGGGCAGCCGCAAGCGGCCGCGCCTGTTACCCAATGCTCACGGGTCTGATGCCGCAAGGCCGACGGTGACCGGGCTGGTTCGATTAAGCGCCCAACAGTCTGCGTGCCAGCAACGACCCCATGTCTCGGCGACCGTCGGCAACCACGTAGACGATGACTTGTTTCGCGTGCACCCTGTAGATCACCCGGTAGGGCTTAAAGAAGATTTGCCGATATTCCGAGATACCAAGAGCGCGCAACTCGTTTACATAAGAGCCGCGGTCAGGAGTCGTTTTGAGCGCATCGGTCGCCCGCGCGACCCGCTCGAGCACGTGGTCAGCGCTAGCCCGGGAATCGTGCTCAGCGATGTAAAGGTAGATCTCTTCCAGGTCACGCTCAGCGTCCTTAGTCAGCGAAACCTCGTAGGACATTAGGGGATAGTAGCCTTGGAGCGCAGGCGACTCGCGACCTCCCCGATCGGCGTGATCTCCCCGCGTTCAACCTGTCGGCTGCCGAGCGCAAGAATCTTCAATAGCGCCAGCGTCTCTTGAGTTTGCTCGTAGGAGACCACGTCTTGAATCACCGCCTTGGCTTCGCCATTTTGCGTGATGATCATGGGTTTACGCTGCTCGTTCAGTACCTGTAGGACCTCGGCGGCATTCGCTTTCAGATAACTAATAGGCCTGATTTGGGTTGAATAGCGCACCGCAGCTCCAAGTGATTGCAAGACTTAATATAGTCTTTTTATGGTCCTGTCGCAATATCCCACGTGGTTCCACTAACCAACAAGGAGATTCGTCATGAAAGAGGTAATTGCGATAGCTCACGTAACTTCGACTAGCCGCGGCTGCTGGTGACATAACGTTTCTTTGCCTGCGACAGGCGGCGTGATTTTGCCGCGGCGGCGTTGCCCTGGACGAAGGATCGCACGAGCATGATCAGTCCGTAAGGTGCGTCGAACTAGGGGTGATGGAGGTGATCATATGAAGTCCATACTGTTCATTCTCTTAGCGCAGCTACATTCGGGCGGGACTCAGACCGTGGCCGCGTATCCGAGCCTGGAGCAGTGCAGGGATGCACTCAGGGTAGCAACGACCAACGTCGCGGCGGACTACACGTGCGCGGCGACGCCCGTGGAGGGGAGATGGTCGCAAAAGGATTCGCGCTACTTGATGGTGCGGGAATGAGACTCGGCTACACGAGAGTTCGGCACTTAGGCTGCCGTTCGTGTGTTCAAGCGCCTCTCGGCAGAAAGGCGAGCAGCAGCACCGACCCTATCGCGAGCGGCGCAACGTAGCGCAGGAGCACGCGGCAGGCGCGCTGCACGAGCGGCGCCGTACCGCGAAGTTCGGCGTCGAACAATGCGCGGTCGAGTCGCCAACCCGTGAGTACGCAGGGGGTACCGTCGGTCGCCACGCGGATCACCGTGAACCGGCTGAGTTCATGAACGCGGGCACCGGCCGGGCGGCCGCTCGCAGCCAGTCCGCCATGGCCTTGACCACAGAACCCACCGCAGGCCGCCTGGTCATGCGATCCCGCCACTCGAGAAGCGTTGGCGTTGCAACCGTGACAGGGGCACTTTGACGCTCGCCAAAAAGTGCCGCCATATAGAAGGAGATGTCGGCGAACGAGTAACTGCCCGCCAGCCACGTTCGGTCGGCCAGCAGCTTGTCCATCTCGGCGTAATAGGCGGTGGCCGCCTGAATGCTGGATACGGCGACGGCATCGCCCAAATTATTCTGCAGACCCATGAGGCGAATAATGTGAGGGAAGTACACTTCATCGGACTGATGCTCCAGCCGGCGCGCGCGTGCACGTTCCACCAGGTCGCGCGGCCACAGCGCCGGCGCCGGTTGCAGGTCTTCCAGATACTCGAATATTTGCGTTGAGTCGAATATTTCGAGATCGCCGTGTATCAATACCGGCACCTGCCCCTTGGGGTTGACGCGCAACACCTCGGGATGCTTCGGGCTGTAGCCGAGATGAGAGTCGTAGGGCACCATCACCAGATCGAAATCCAGACCCTTCTCGAGCGCGGCGATTTGCGCCTTGGCGCCGAACATGCTGAGGGGGCCGGAATACAGGGTGAATCGTGTGTGCTGCGAGCCCATCGATCTGCCTTCAAGTGTGGCGACACGCTACTGTAGTCCGTGCAAGCGCCGCTCGGGTAAGCTTCGTCGAGATTTGCGTACAACCTAAACCGAGGAGCGTCATGAAGCTGCGGTCCATTGCCCTGTGTTTGCTGGCTGCGTGCGGAAGTGCGCACGCGGAGACGATGGTTTGGCAGCGGTCTGCCGGGCACACGCAGATCCCGATATGGCCTGGAGCGGCGCCCGATGTGCAGCCCGTTTCAGGACCGGAAACCGTCACGTTGAGCAAGGACCTGCTGGCAGGCAAGCCGGTGAGCGGCGTGACCAACGTGACCCGGGTTGCGGACGATCGGCATCATCCAGGACTGAGAGACGTGTAACCCGCGCAGGCCGCGTCACCGGCGCCCTGTAACATAATGCGATCCGGCCTGCGACCGATGGCTTGATTTCGGAGTATCGGCGTTGCGGCGGATCGACGATCTCGCGAACATCATTGCAACGTCATTCCTTGGATTACTCGCTAAGGGTGCCTTATGCAACGTAGCGCAAGCAGTACATCGAGCGGATCGTGGCGGGCGGCAATGCAATTTCATCCTCAGCCCACCACCGCGTGGCGCCGCCATATCGCGGCAATCGCGCGATACATCACCGTTACCTCGTCCAGGGAATCCGAGAGACCCGTTCGAAGTCGATCCAGCGAAGGCGTGTCCTGACCTCGCAGCGGCGATCTGCTCTTGATACTTGGTCAACACCTCCCTGAGAATGCGCCAACGCCGTTCCTCAAGGAGAGTGCAGTGACTGAAGTATTCATCCGATTTCCCGTGCACTGTCCGGTCTGCAAACAGGAATGGATGTCCTCGAAGACAAAGAGCGAGATACTGGATGCACTCGACAACAACAAACCCATCCGCGTCTACGCCGAATGTCATGACTGGCATTGGGACTTGAACGAGGGCGAGCGCGCGGAACTTTCGCGAAAGACCCGCAACTAATTCACTTCGGCGTTAGGCTACGAGGCGCCCGGCAATATCAATCCATGCCGCCGGGCGGGCAAGAAACAGGGTCATCGCAATCACCTGTC
>JBARBX010000399.1:0-2609 GCA_049793535.1 Steroidobacteraceae bacterium
GCCGTGAGCGCATTACTGAGCAAACCCGTGCGACGGCCTCGCGCAACGAGAACGGCTTGGCGATGTAGTCGTCGGCGCCGAGATTGAACCCGGTCACGACGTCGTGCTCATTGGATAACGCCGACAGAATGATCAGCCTGGCCGGCTGCGGCAGGCGCACCCTGCGCACGCCCTGGATCACCTCGAGAGCCACATGGCCGGGCATGTTCCAATCGATGATGACCAGGTGCGGCGGGCGTTCCGCCACGGCCGTAATCGCCGCGGTTCCGTCGGCGATGACGCGCACGACAAAGCCGCTTTCGCCGAGTTTCTGACGCAGCGGCTCCACGGTCGAGACATCCCGATCAACGATCAATATCTGTCTGTTGGGCTCTGTGGCAAGCATTCGCCGCCACATTAGAGATACCGAGCTTTACAATACGTTTACTCTTTTGTGACCTTTGGAAAGAAAGTCGCTGCTCAATTCCTCGGCGTGCAGCGTCGCCGCGCGCACCGAGACCGACGAATAGCCGCGCAATGCCTCCGGCCGCGGCGGCGCCGGGTTCGCCGGCGCGTCGTCCGACGCGTTCCACGCGGCGAGCAGCAAGCCGAACGCCAGCCAGTTGAGCGATGCTTCGCGGCGCTGGGACCACCAGGCCCCCGCGCGTTCTGTCTGCCACGCCGAACCCGCTGCCGGCGGCGAACCCTGCATCATTCCTGCGGATGATCTCGACATGATGGATCCTCGTTGGTACTACGAGGTTCAGTGTCGGATTCCAGTGTCGATTTTTCGGGGCGCGAATCGGGCGAACCGGAGGTCAATTGTGGCGAATCATGGCAGCCGGTTTTCCGACCGCCTTGGCGGCCGGCATCTCGGATGCGCCCGGTATCGGCTATGATTCGCCGATGAAGAAACACATCGCCATCGTCGAGGACGAACCGGCTTTACGCGAGAACTATGCGGCCGCGCTCGCGCGGCACGGCTATTCGATCAAGACCTACGGCAATCGCAAGAACGCCATGCTGGCATTTCAAAGCCACCTGCCGGACCTTGCCATCATCGACATTGCGCTCGAGGACGAGGCCGAGGGCGGATTCGATCTTTGCCGCGATTTGCGGGCGCTGTCGGCGGAGCTGCCCATCATCTTTCTCACCGCCCGCGACAGCGAGCTCGACGCGGTCTCGGGACTGCGTCTCGGCGCCGACGATTTTCTGACCAAGGATGTGAGCCTGCCGCATCTGGCGGCCCGGGTGGCGGCGCTGTTTCGGCGCATCGATGCGCTGCGGCGGCCCGACAATGCCGCGCAGATCGTGCGGCGCGGCGCCCTCTCGGTCGACGGCGAAAAGATGCAGACGACGTGGAACGGCGCTCCGGTCGCTCTGTCGCTGACCGAGTTCTGGATCGTGCATGCGCTGGCGCGCAACCCGGGGCATGTGAAAAACCGGCAGCAACTGATGGACGCCGCGCATGTCGTCCTCGACGACAACACCATCACCTCTCACATCAAACGCATGCGCCGCAAGTTCCAGCAGATCGATCCTGCGTTCGACGCCATCCAGACCGTCTACGGCATGGGATACCGCTGGGTTGAGGAGCCTGTCTCAGGCTCCCGGTGAGTATCCGCCTGCAATTGCTGATTGCCGCGCTGGCGACACTCGTGTTGCCCTGGGCCGGCTGTCAATATGCGCGGGAGCTCGAGACGGCGCTGCGCGACTCGCAGGAAAAATCGCTGCTGGCGAGCGCAGGCACCATCGCCAATGCGCTGTCGGCGCAGCCGCGGCGGGTGTTCCGGGAAGCGGACGACACTCGGGCGATCGCGCCCGGCCGCGGCGATCTGTACGTCTACCCACTGCACACCCAGCCCCTGCTCGACGGCTATCGCGACGATTGGGACATCGCGGCGGATCCCACGCCCCTGCCTAGCTCCACCGGTTACGGCGCGCGAGCGCTGGCGGGTTCGACCGAGCGGTACCTCTATCTATATATGGAAGTCGACGACCGCGAATTCGACCCCGAGCCCGCCGACCCGAATCCCGACCGGGACCGCTTCGACCGAGTCGATTTGACCTTGCAAGCGCCCGACGGCACCCGGGCCTCTTATTTCTTCGCCACCAGCGCGCAGGGCTTGATCGCGGCCCAACACGTGACGGGGGACGACCCGGCGCAGGCTCGCGCCGTCGAAGAGCCACGGATCCAGGCCTTTTGGCTCCAGAGCGCGTCGGGTTATCACGTGGAAGCGCGCGTGCCCTTGAGCTTCGTGGACTCGCGCCTCTGGATTCTGGCCCGCGACGGGCGCGGCAAGGCGCAGGCGGGCACCTCGCCCGACGCGGTTCCCGACGGCGGCCGATTATTCTTCACGACGGCGGGCTTGAATGAGTTGTTGGGCACCTTCATTCGCGAGGGTACCCGAGCCACCGTGATCGACGGCAACGCGCTCAAACTCGGGGTCGCGGGCAGCTTAGGGGGGAATGCGTCCAGCGACCCGGAAGCAGCGGATGAATCCTGGTACCGATATTTCATGGCGGTGGATACTTCGAATTTTCCGCTGCTGGCCTCCGCGCCCGACCGGCTCGGCGGCAATAGCGTCGTCGCGGCGCTCGCCGGGCGGCCGCACGCGGAGTGGGTGCGC
>JBARBX010000400.1:0-2562 GCA_049793535.1 Steroidobacteraceae bacterium
GAAGAAGCGTCTCGAGGAGCAGAAGGACAGGCATCAGGGCGGCAGCAAGTGGATTGGGACGGCGGGCACTTCGCCGTTCGGCGCCTACGGGTTCAATCCGGAAGGCGTGCGGGTGGGGCAGGACGGCGGGCGCAATCGAAGCGCGGTGAAGGTCTGGGACCGGCGCGAATTCGCGAACCTGGACGACAAGATCGAGCTTGGCACCCGCAACATCAAGATCGCGTTGCGCCGGCTGCGCCGTTTTGCGCGGCGCGGGGCTCCCGATGAACTCGCCCTGGCGGAAACCATCGATGCCACCGCGCGATCGGGAGGGTGGCTCGACATCAAGATGCAAGCGGAGCGGCACAACGTGGTGAAGGTGCTCCTGCTGCTCGACATCGGCGGATCGATGGACGATCACGTGAGGACTTGCGAGGAGCTGTTTTCGGCGGCGCGCAGCGAATTCAAGCATCTCGAGCACTACTATTTTCACAACTTTACGTATGAAGCGCTGTGGCGGGACAATCGGCGGCGCTACAACGAGCACATGGATACCGCCCTAGTGATGCGCACCTACGGCAGCGACTACAAGCTCATTCTGGTGGGCGATGCCAGCATGAGCCCCTATGAAATCACCCAGGCGGGCGGCAGCGTCGAGCACTGGAACGCCGAGCCCGGCAGCACGTGGCTTACGCGCCTCATCGAACATTACCCCAAGTTCGCCTGGATCAATCCGGTGCCGCAGCCGCGCTGGCGAAACTCCGCGTCGATCGAGATCACCCGCGAGTTGCTCGAGGGGCGGATGTATCCTTTGACGCTGGCGGGGTTGGACGAGGCGATCGATGCACTCACTTGAACCCGAGTATCTGGAGCTTCGCGCCGACGGTGAAATCGACGCCGCCGCGGCGGCGCGGGCGGTCGTCCTGGAGCGGGGCACGACCTTCTGCGTGTTCCGGGAGCTGCGCTTCGCGCTCTATGGGTCGGTGGCCGCGATCACCTCCGGAATCGCGATTTTATTGGCGAAAAACCTCGACCGCATCGGTCCCATCACCGTCATTCTGGCGCTCGCGGCGGTGGCGGCGGGATGTTATGGAGCCGCGATCCGCACACGAATACGCGGCGAAACCCGCTCCCTCGGCGGTGACTACCTGCTGCTCCTCGGGGCGCTTATCTTAAGCGCCGATGTGGGATATGCCGAGTCGCAGTTTCATTGGCTGGGGTCCCGCTGGTCGTGGCACCTGCTGATTCTGGCCGCGCTGCACGGCGCCACGGCCTATGTTCTCGATTCCCGGCTGGTGCTGTCCGCGTCGCTGGCGACGCTCGCAGGATGGTTCGGGGTCGAAGGAAACTGGAGCGCCGTGCTGCACACCGACGGCACGCCGGGCCGGCCGGGAATCCAGGCAATCGTGTACGGCGGTGTCGTGCTCGCCTGGCGCGAGGTGCACCGGCATCTGCGCGGCAATCCGGCCTTTCTCTATGTGTTCGAGAATTTTGCCGCGAATGCCGGGTTCTGTGGTGCGTTGGCACTGTGCTTCGCCATGGAAACCCGGCTGGTGGGTTTGGTCGTCCTGGTGTCGTTCGCCCTTGCCTCGATCCGCAAAGCGCTGCGCGGCAACCAGGAGATTTTCCTGATTTACGGCATCTGCTACGCCTCCTTGGGGTTGTGCTCCGTGGAAGCGCAGGTCTTCCCGTTCGGCCTGTTCGCGGCGCTCATCGAGCTTGCAACGGTGGTTGCGGGAGTCACGCTGCTGTGGTTCTTTCATCAACGGCTGAAGGCGGTGACCGCATGACCGTCCTTCGGCCGACCCCGGAGCAGGAGCGCTGGATGGAGATCGCCTCGCGATTGGGCGCCGATCGGAGCGCGCCGTGGCGGGCGGAGCGAATCCAAGGCTGGATTCAGCTTAAGACGATCACCCGCTGCGCTATGTTCGTGCTGGGCATCGTCGTGGCCGCACTGACGGCGGCCGTCTTCGGCTTCACTCACATTCCGGGGTCCGGGTGGGTTGCCGGGTTGGCGCTGGTCGCCGCCGCGGAAGGGCTGGTCATGCGACGGCGTCTCTTTGGCGCAGGCATCGAGGAAGCGCTCGAGATGTGCGGGCTGCTCGTACTGGTTTTCCAGGCGCAGAGCCACGGTTCCGACCCGTTCGGCGTGCGCATGTCCCTGTTGGCTGCGGCGGCGCTGGCAATTGCAGGATTTCGATTTCTGAATCCCTTGTTCATTACGCTGTCGGTCGCGGCCCTCTCGTGCACGATCGATGCGTGGCTGGGTACCGTCGTCGCGGGAACATTTTGCTTCGCGGCGGCCGCGCTGGCCTTGTGGGCGGGCGGCATCGAGTTCCGGCGTCCGTCCCACGATCGGATGCTTGATTGGCTGGTGGTCATCATGCCGCTATCCGGGTATCTATGGCTCGCGGAGGGTTCTGCGGCGCCCTGGTGGCTGGCGCGCTGGCTGCTCGCGCTGCTCGGCGCCGCCGCGCTGATCGTCGGCATCCGCAGGCGCACACACGCGCCGCTCATCGCGTTCATGGTATGCACTGCCTGCATGGCCTATGAGCTGCGACACCTCACCGGTCTGTCCGCCGA
>JBARBX010000401.1:0-4905 GCA_049793535.1 Steroidobacteraceae bacterium
CTTCGACTCGGTTCGCGATGCTGCGTTCGAAGAAGCCGTGCGTCTTGAAGTACGGCTTGTCCCGTTCGACATACATATCGGGGCTCAGTAAAACCGCGTCACCTTTGCGCGCGGAATCATCGTGCGCGCCTTGGCCCGGCCGAATCACGCCGAGTCGTCCATCGGGCAGAAATAGCGATCGGAAGCGATCCCAATCGCGCGCCTTACCCGCGGGGCCCGAGATCACGTCATAAAGCGAATCCACGAGATGATCCACCGTATCCACGTCGTTCGCGTTCCTTGCTGCAGGCCAACTCGGGTGCGCCGCGATCGATCCCGCGAGCGGTCGTTGCTCAGTGGCAGCCACGGGCGCTGAATGCTGGGCACCGGCGGTCGGAGCAAGGTTCATCAGCAACAGACCCAACGCGAGACAGCGGCCAAAACTCATGAGAGTGACTCCTTCCGGGCTAACAATGAATGCAATAGATCTAGCTGAACCGCGCTCGCTCGGGGATGACGACAAGTTGATATGAGGTCAATGTTGCGAGTATGCACCCGTTGGACCGAGTTGATAACATTGGGAAATCAAAGGATTTCGAGGCGATGCTGCGATTCAAACACTACCAATGATCCGCGATACCGGCCCAGGGCTCAATCTCGTCGCGTGCATGATGACTCGGGGACGTGACCAGATACTTGTGATGACTCGACTGTCTCCTAGAGCAGCGGGCGGTCCCCGGCCATGACCTTCCGTTCAATGCGGTGACGGGCCAAATCAAGCCACTATGGAGTTTATGAATGAATCCCTATTCTCTCCTGCATGTAGTTGCCGCACTTGCAGCGTTAGTGTTCGGATCATGCAGATGAGGAGCCGGCCGCGCCCGTTTATGGCCTATGCCGTAATGATATTGATCGTGCTGTCTATCGCGGTGGGCGCGTCGCGTTTCCGCAGCCGAGTATCAACATGGAGAGCATGGCATGGGGCCCTGATGTCGCTCACACTCATGGGCGCGGTGATTGCAGCGTCCAGCATTGTAGGAGGCCTGATCATCGGCAATGGAAGCGGCGCACCGTTCTATCAGATGTTCAACATCATCATTGCGGCGGGCACAGCCGCTGGGCTTGGGATTATCAGCACGCGACGTATCATATGGGGGCGCGCCGACCCCGAGAGGGTCGCACGCTGGTGGTACGGCGCCCTCGTTGTCAGTAGCTCAACGGCCTTGATCGCGGCACAGTGGGGCATGGCATTCCCCTAGGCCCTACTACGACGGCCTCCGGCCAACCGTCGGTGGTTGTCAGCATCTCCGACGGCTGCCGATCGTCAAAGACGGCATCGGGTCGGCTTGCGTCAATTCCGCCTCTATTGCGGCGCTTCGGCAACCGGCCTTTGACCTTTCCGGCCATCGCGGATAGCCTCATTCTGGACACACAGCCGATTGGAGTCACCATGTCTACCTCATTCGTCCTCAACGGCAAGCCCACAACTCTGGATGCCGACCCCAACATGCCCCTGCTCTGGGCGGTCCGCGAGGTCGCCGGGCTGACGGGGACCAAATTCGGTTGCGGCATGGCGCTGTGCGGTGCGTGCACCGTGCATTTGGACGGCAAGGCGATCCGCTCCTGCATCACGCCGCTGTCGACTATCGCCGGGCGCAAGGTCACGACCATCGAGGGCCTGGCCAGCGCACCTGCGAAGGCGGTGCAGTCGGCTTGGGTCAAGCTTCAGGTGCCCCAGTGCGGCTACTGTCAATCGGGCCAGATCATGTCCGCGACCGCGCTGCTGGAGACCAATGCCATGCCCACCGATGCCGACATCGACAGCGCCATGAGCGGCAATATCTGCCGCTGTTCCACCTACTCGCGCATCCGCGCCGCCATCCACGCAGCCGCCGATTCCATCAAGGCCTAAACCATGAATGCCAAAGCACGCGAGGCGCTGCGTTCGACGCGCCGTGATTTTCTGAAGAATGCCGGCGCCGCAGGCGCGATTGCGCTCACGATCGGATTCGAGTGGGGCGGCTCGACGCGGCGGGCGTTCGCCGCACCCGCCGCTGCCGGAGCCGCCTTCATTCCCAACGCCTTTCTGCGCATCGGTGCCGACAACCGCGTGACCGTCATCGCGAAGCATGTCGAAATGGGCCAGGGTGCCTACACCGGCATCGCCACCATCGTCGCCGAAGAGCTCGATGCCGACTGGGCTCAGATTCTGGTCGAAAGCGCGCCCGCGGACGCGAAGCGCTACGCCAATCTTGTCTTCGGAACGCTGCAAGGGACGGGCGGTAGTTCGGCCATGTCCAATTCCTGGATGCAGCTTCGCGAGGCCGGCGCCAAGGCGCGCGCGATGCTTCTCGCCGCGGCGTCCAAGCAATGGAAGGTGCCCGTCGCGGATCTCTCCGTGGAGAACGGCGTCGTCCGTCACGCGCCGAGCAAGCGGCATGCGAATTTCGGCTCGCTCGTGGCCGCCGCGGCCGCCCTGCCCGTTCCGGAATCCGTGAAGCTCAAGGATCCCAAGGATTTCAAACTCATCGGCCGCGTCATCCCGAGGGTGGATGCGCCCGCCAAGTCCGACGGCAGCGCGCAATTCACCATCGACGTCGCGCTGCCCGGCTTGCTGGTGGCCCTGTTGAAGCGGCCCCCACGGTTCGGCGGAACGGTCAGGTCCTTCGATGCCGCCGCAGCCACGGCCGTGCCGGGCGTGGTCAAGGTGGTCCAGGTGCCGGGTGGTGTGGCGGTGGTGGCGAAGAGCTTCTGGGCCGCCAAGCAGGGGCGAGATGCTCTGCATGTCGAGTGGGACGAGTCCAAGGCCGAGAAACGCAGCTCCGCCGCCATCATGGAGGAATACCGGCGCCTCGCGGACCAGCCCGCGACTTCAGCGCGCAAGGAAGGCGACGCCGCTCGCGCGCTCACTGAGGCGGCCCATCGAGTGTCCGCCAGCTTCGAGTTTCCCTACCTCGCTCATGCGCCCATGGAACCTCTGGACGCCGTCGTCAAGCTGACCGCCAACGCCTGCGAAATCTGGGCGGGAGATCAATTCCAAACCATCGATCAGGCCAACGCCGCGCACACGGCAGGATTGGATCCGCAGCAGGTGAGCATTCATACGCTCTATGCCGGCGGCAGCTTCGGACGGCGCGCCAACGTCTGGTCGGACTACATCGTCGAAGCCGTGTCCATCGCCAAAGCCTGCGGCGCCGACGGCACGCCGATCAAACTGCAATGGACGCGCGAGGACGACATCCATGGCGGGCTCTACCGGCCGATGTACTTCCACAAGCTCGAAGCGGGTTTGAGCGCGGACGGCCATCTCACCGGCTGGCGCCACGTCATCGTCGGGCAGTCGATCATGGCCGGCGGGCCCTTCGCCGTCATGATCAAGGACGGGATCGATCCGACCTCCGTCGAGGGCGCCGCGAATATCCCCTACACCATACCCAATATCGCGGTGGACCTCTCGACCACCAAGACGGGCGTGCCGGTGCTGTGGTGGCGGGTGGTCGGCAGCTCGCACACGGCGTTTGCGGTCGAAGCCTTCATCGATGAGGTGGCCCATGCGGCGGGCCAGGATCCCCTGTCGTTCCGGCGCAATCTTCTGGAAAAGCAGCCGCGCATGAGGGCGGTGCTCGAGCTCGCCGCCGAGAAGGCGGGATGGGGCACCCCTCTGCCGCCCGGCAAGGGCCGCGGCATCGCGGTGGCCGAGGCGTTCAAAACCTTGGTGGCGCAGGTCGCCGAGGTCAGCGTGGACAAGGACGGAGAGGTCCGGGTCGACCGGGTGGTATGCGCGGTCGACTGCGGCACTCCCATCAACCCCGACATCATTGCCGCCCAGATGGAAGGCGGTATTGGATTCGGCCTCGGCGCCGTTCTGTATGGCGCGATCACTATGAAAGACGGCCGGATTGAGCAGGATAACTTCAACAGTTATCGCGTCCTACGCATCAACGAGATGCCGAAGGTGGAAGTGTACATCGTGCCGTCCGGCGAACCGCCCACCGGGGTGGGCGAGCCGGGCGTGGCGCCGGTAGGGCCTGCGGTCGCCAATGCCATCTTCGCCGCCACGGGCAAGCGCCACTATCTATTGCCGCTGTCCAGGGGCTGATGGGTGGAAATCCGCGCATACTAGTCGATACCCATGGTGAGAAGCCGCCAACCCCGAATAAAGAATATTTGGGCCGAGAAGCAACTATTCGTCGTTCGCGGGATTGTCGCGGCCGTGATTGCAGGTGTGCTGCTCCTCGCCGAAGCGGGCCGCCTGTTCCAATTGCAGGTTTTGAGGCACGATTACTATGCGACTTTATCTCAGGGCAACCGTATTCGCACCGAGCCCATCCCCCCCAGCCGCGGGCTGATTCTGGATCGGCATGGCGTCGTATTGGCCGACAACTTGCCCGCTTTTCAGATCGAGTTGGTGCGCGAGCAGGTGGGCGACAACCAGGCCCTCGATACCGCGCTCGCCCGGATGGTCAATATCGGATTGCTTCGCAAAGAAGAGATCTCGAATATCAAGCGCACGATCCTCCTCCATAAGGAGTACGAGAGCGTACCGATCAAGCTGCAGCTGACCGATGAGGAGATGGCAATGTTCGCCGTCCATCGCTATCAGTTCTCGGGGGTCGACATTCGCCCGCGTCTGGCCCGGCACTACCCGTTGCGCGACGTGGCGGTTCACGCCATAGGCTATGTCAGCGCCATCAACGAGCAGGACATGAAGGAGATCGACAGCGCCGAATATGCAGGCACCAGCCTGATCGGCAAGCTGGGCGTGGAAGCCGCCTACGAGCAGCAGCTTCACGGCAAGCCGGGATTCAAGGAGATTCTCGTGAACGCCGCGGGCAGGCCTGTCGACAAACAAGGTGAATTCACGCCGCAACTCAGTTCCCGCCCGCCCGTGGCCGGCGAAGATTTGATCCTGGGGTTGGACATACG
>JBARBX010000402.1:0-8661 GCA_049793535.1 Steroidobacteraceae bacterium
AACGACGCACCTCAGGTCGTTGTAAAATACGGGGATCTCAACCTATCGAATCCGCAGGGTGCGGCCACGCTCTACCATCGGATCAAGAGTGCGGCGGTCACCGTCTGCAGCCCTCAAGACGAATCCCTGGCCCGCATGAGTCGGGTGCAGGCCTGTGTTCACAAAGCGATCGCAGACGCGGTGACCAAGGTCAATCAGGCTGAATTGTCCGCGATATACAACTCGAAGAACCACGAGCAGCGTCCGATCGTCCTTGCCCAGGGTCGCTAGCCGACTGGTTGGGCGGTGGCGATTGCCACCGCCCGTTTCGAGCACACCCGCCCAACAATCAGTCCGGTGAGCTTCGCACCCTCGGACAGCGATCACGAGGACGGCCTCTCCTCCTCGGCCGCCAAGACATCTAGGTAACGGCGATATACATAGACACGATCTCGGGCGCGCCCCGTTGATTCCTTTACGATCCCGAACGACTCGAGTTCTCTAAGCAGTGAAGGCATTTTCGGTGTGATGAGTCCGAGCTCTCAGTGGTGCCTAGTTGGCGCAGCGCGAGACAAAACTAGGCCTTCGAGGGCCTTCGGGTACGAGGTTCCAAGCGGGCGCGGTTCCGCGCGGGGCTCTGAGTAGCCGCGGCGGCGTGGTGCGACGGGGCCCAGGGTTGGCCGGTTCGTTGCTCGATATAGTCTCTGATCAATCGACGCACAATCTGCGACGGGGTGGCGTCCTCTTCCGCGCTTAGCCGCTCGAATACCTCCTTCTTCCGAGGATCGATGAGGATAGTCAGCCGAGCGGTGCGGTCTTCGATGGGCAAGTGTTCTCCTGGGTCCGAAGCCTAGCATATCACCGGTGTATCATTGTATTATAATGCTATTGGCATCTCACGCACATAACCCTTTGCCCGCTTCAGCCGGCGCCCCGGCCTGGCATCTCTACGTGCCGAAGCTATTCACTGTCCTGCGCCAGGGATACGGTGCAGGAGATCTGCGTCATGACTTGATCGCCGGCCTTACGGTTGCCATCGTCGCGCTGCCCTTGGCGATGGCACTGGCGATTGCCTCCGGCGCGACTCCGATAAAAGGTCTGCACACTGCCATTGTCGCTGGGTTGCTGATCTCTGCGCTTGGAGGATCCCGGGTGCAGATCGGTGGCCCGACTGCCGCATTCGTGCCCATAGTGTTCACTGTGATCGCCAAATTTGGCTACGGCGGTCTGGTGTTATGTACCCTGCTCGCCGGCCTGATGCTGATCGCTGCCGGTGTGCTGCGCATCGGCACCTTGATGAAGTACATGCCTCAGCCAGTCATCACCGGGTTCACCGCCGGCATTGCTGTCAGCATCTTCCTGAGCCAGATAAAGGATCTGCTCGGTTTGCACATGGGCTCGGTTCCGGCTGAGTTCTTTGAGCGGCTAGCGGCGTACGCGCAGCACCTCAACGCATTCAACACTCATGCGGTCGCGCTTGCGTTAAGCAGTTTGGCCCTGATTATTGCCCTACGCCGCTGGTGTCCGTCGTGGCCCGGGTTTCTGATTGCCGTCGGCGTGGCTACGATTGCATGCGCTCTGATGGGACTGTCTGCGGAAACGATCGGCTCGCGCTTCGGTACCATCTCGGCAGAGCTGCCCCACTTTTCGATACCTCATGTTCCGCTCGAACGCACCCGGGAACTCTTCCAAAGCTCTTTCACGATAGCCTTTTTGGCGGGTGTCGAGTCACTGCTATCGGCCGTAGTCGCGGATGGCATGATTGGCGATCGTCATCGCTCGAATTGCGAACTGGTTGCTCAGGGCACCGCCAATATCGCGTCGGCACTATTCGGCGGACTACCGGCAACTGGCGCGCTCGCGCGCACCGCTACCAACGTGCGCTCGGGCGCACGCTCACCCGTCTCCGGAATGTTGCATGCGGCATTCCTGTTGGCATTTGTGCTCGTATTGGCACCTTGGCTGAGATACATCCCGCTTGCAGCGCTCGCCGCTGTACTTGTTATCGTGGCGTGGAACATGGCCGAGATCGAGAGCTTCAGGCATTTGCTGCAGGGCCCGATCGGGGATCGGTTGGTGCTGCTCCTGACCTTCACCCTGACCGTGATGTTCGACCTGACGGTGGCAATCGAGGTGGGTCTGGTGTTGGCGGCGTTCTTGTTCATTCATCGAATGTGCGAGGTCGTGGCGCTCGAGTCGAATATTTCCATGCTCGACGAAGACGCAGACGATTTCACGCAAGCAGCGTCCTCGGGACAGCGCGCACAACTTCCGGATGGCGTCGAGGCATACCAGGTCTCGGGACCCCTGTTTTTCGCTGTCGCCAACCGACTGGACGAGGTGCTGAGCCAGTTTCCACGCCCTCCCCGCGTGTTCATTCTGCGCATGCGACTGGTTCCGTTAATTGACACCAGCGGCGTCACGGCACTGCGGCAGCTGCTCGACAGATGCGCTCGTTCCGGCACGCTCCTTATCCTGTCCGGCCTACGCGAGCAACCGCGAGCCATACTGCTTCAAATGGGAGTCAACGCCGATGGCCTGCATCTGCAGGTCGCCTCGAGCTTCGGCGAGGCAGTGTCGCTGGCACGTGCTCGAGCCTTGGTTCACTCAGGCTCTCGGGGAGCTTGACGCATTTCTGGGCGGGCACCTATGGCAGGCCGCACATCCAATCCGATCTTGATCGGCGCGCTCTCCGGCATCACGTTCTGAGCAATCAGGCCGACGATCACACCGCCGATCATGTACCACGCCGGTGCCAGCGGATTGCCGGTCAGTCGCGTGAGCCAGGTTACGACGAATTGCGCCGATCCACCGAAGATGGAGATCGACAGCGCATAAATAATGCCGAAGGCACCCGAACGCACGCGATGCGGAAGCGATTCGTTGACCGCGATCAGCGACGCGGAACCGGATAGCGTCGAAGCACAGGCCAGTATCGCGCATGCGACATACAGCGCGAAACTGCTGCGCTCACGCTCGAGCAACATGAAACAAGGAAACACAGCGAACGCCAAGCACAACCAAGGAATGATCATCACGCGCTTGCGGCCAACCTTATCCGAAAGCCAGCCTCCCAAAGGATCGCATATGACGCCGCAAAGACCGACGACGGCCGTCGCTCCGAAGGCGATCCTGGACGGCATGCCGAGGGTGGAGTTGGCGTAGGTCGTCATGTAACTCAGCAAGTAGTTCGTGGTCGTTCCCGAGGCAAGCAGCGCCAACCCCGCTGCGGCGACACGGAAGTAACTGCGTATCGCTGGAATAGGCCGATCATGCAGCGGCTGTAATGTCTCCCCGAGCGTCCGTCGCAGGAGCAAGCCAAACGGAATTATGACCGCGCCGGCGAGCAGTGCGACGCGCCACCCCCAGCTATTGAGCGCGGCGGGATCCAATAGGCTTGCAAGGCTTACGCCGACCACTCCCGCCACCATCACGGCAACATCGGCACTGGTCGCTTGCAGCGAAATGTACAGCCCGCGGCGCAACGGCGGTGCGGCCTCCATCAAGAACGCCGTGCTCGGACCGACTTCACCGCCGAGGGCGAAGCCCTGTATGAGCCTGAAGCAAATCGCAAGGATGGGTGCGGCGATGCCGATGGACGCATACGAGGGTATCAGCGGCAGGCCGGTAACGCCGATGCCGATCAAGGTGAATGAGGCGATCATGGCCGGCTTGCGGCCAATGCGGTCCCCGAGCCTTCCTAGTACGAGGGCGCCGAGGGGGCGCGTAAGAAATCCGGCGCCGAAAGTCGCGAGCGATGCCAACAAACTGGTGCCCGGAGTATCGGAAGGAAAGAACGCACGGCCGATTTGAGCGGCAAAAAACGCATACGTGACGAAGTCATAGAACTCGATCGCATTGCCGAGTGCGACCGCGATGACATGTCGTGCCGGCAAGCCAGTCGGTGTGGTGGTACTGATGCGATTCTCGGCGCAGCGCTGCGGTGGCGGCACTATGGCGGTTATATCGGCGTTTTAACAGGCGCAACGGCAAACTGGGAATCCGGCGCCGGCTGATTGGGAATGCAAGGCCGGCTATCTGGGAAAGTGGTGGGCCCGCTCGGACTCGAACCGAGGACCAAGGGATTCACTTTAGCCCCGCCGTTTCCGGAGGGAGTGGACTATCTCTTCACCCCAGTGGGGTGCGGGACGCTCTAGCCTGTTATTAAGCGCGCCTCGAGCGCTCAGGTAGTCTCTGCACCTTCCGGCGGTGTACCGCCGGCTTGGCTCAGGGTTGCCAGCAGCTCGAGCTGTGGAGGTTTCCCTGAATTCATCCCGTCCACTTCGCACCTTGCGATGCGAAGGCACCATTTACTGATGAGTCCCCTGCTCTAACCAACTGAGCTACAGGCCCGACGGCGCGCATCTTATCATGGGGGAAGTGACACCCCCACCGCCCCTGCCCGATTTACCCATCAACGAGGCCCTGCCGGCATTGGCAGGAGTACTGGCGAGCCGCCGCGGCGTGCTGCTGGAGGCTCCGCCAGGCGCCGGCAAGAGCACCATCGTGCCGCTCTTCTTGCTAGACAGCTCCTGGCTCCAAGGGCGAAAAATCTTGATGCTCGAGCCGCGTCGCATAGCGGCGCGCGCCGTCGCCGGGCGCATGGCGCAGCTCCTCGGCGAGCCTGTCGGCCGCCTCGTCGGATTCCGTACGCGGCTCGAGACTCGGGTGAGCCGTGAGACGCGCATCGAAGTGGTCACCGAAGGCATCCTCACGCGAATGCTTCAGGACGACTCGGGACTCGCCGGCATCGGCTGCGTGATCTTCGATGAGTTCCACGAGCGCAGTCTGAACGCCGATCTGGGATTGGCACTGTGCATCGAGAGTCAGCGGAATTTGCGCGATGACCTGCGCCTGGTGGTGATGTCGGCCACCCTGGACCTGCAGCCCATCGCCAAACTGCTCGACGATGCACCGGTCGTTGCCGCGCGCGGCCGCAGCTTCGAGGTAGCGACCGAGTACGTGGCGCGTCGCCCGGAAATCCGTCTCGAAGCGCAAACCGCACACGTGGTGCGCGCAGCGCTGCGCGACCACGCCGGCGACATCCTGTGCTTCCTGCCCGGCGCGGCTGAGATTCGCCGCGTGCAGCAGGCGCTCGAACAGTCGGGTCTCGATCGCCAGGTTCGCATCCTGCCCCTGTACGGCGATCTCGAAGGGGCGGCGCAGGACGCGGCGCTGACACCGGCGCCGGCCGGCCAGCGCAAAATTGTGCTCGCCACCAGCATTGCCGAAACCAGCCTGACCATCGAAGGGATCCGCGTGGTCGTCGATTCGGGATTGCGGCGCTACGCGGAGTTCGATCCGGCCACCGGCATGAGCCGTCTCGACACCACCAAGGTATCACCGGCCGCGGCGGATCAGCGCCGCGGCCGCGCCGGACGCCTGTCGGCCGGCCACTGCTACCGCCTGTGGTCGGAAGGTACCCAGGCGTCGCTGGCACCCCAAACCGCTCCGGAAATTCTGCACGCGGACCTCGCTCCCCTGGGCCTCGAGCTTGCTTGCTGGGGCGCCGTCGATGCCGCGAGCCTCTCCTGGCTCGATCCGCCGCCCACGGCACCTCTGGCCCAGGCACGCGATCTGCTCCGTCAGCTCGAGGCCATCGACTCCGTTGGCCGTGTCACTGCGCACGGCAGAACACTGGCGAAGCTCGGAACACACCCGAGACTCGCACATATGCTGGTCAAGGGCCGTGCGCATGGCGCGCCTCGGCTCGCCTGCGATCTCGCAGCCATCCTGGGCGAGCGCGACATCCTGCGTGCCGCCGTCGGCGCCCGCGACGTGGATCTGCGGCTGCGTGTGGCGGTGCTGCGCGGCGACGTCCGGGACCTGCCGCCGGGAATCACGGTGGACAACCGCGCCGTGATTCAGGCGCAACGCAGCTCCGGGCGTTGGCAGCGCGACTTTGGGCGCGGCGCTCCCGATTCGGCGGATCCGCACGATTCCACGGGAATATTGTTGGCCTGGGCCTATCCGGATCGCATCGGCCGGGCACGCGGCGACGGCGGACGCTACCTGCTGGCGAATGGCCGCGGCGCACGTTTCGGAGAACCGCAAGCGCTGTCCAAAGCCGAGTTCATCGTCGCGGCCGAACTGGATGGGGCCGAACGCGAGGCTCGGGTCTTTCTAGCCGCTCCCGTGGCACGCGCGGATCTCGAGCAGCATTTTGCCGCGCAGATCGAAGATCGCGCCGAAATCGTCTGGGATGATCGCGAGCAGGCAATTCGGGCGCGGCGTGAGCGCCGCTTGGGCGCCCTGGTTCTGGAATCCGCCGAGATGCGCGATCCCGACAGCCAGGCCCTGCAGAATGCCGCGCTCGCAGGACTTCGCCAATTGGGCATCGCCGGTCTGCCCTGGAGTCAGGAATTGCGGCAATGGCAGGCGCGAGTCATGTTGATGCGGCAATTCGAGGTCCCCACACCTGCTCCTTGGCCCGATTTGAGCGATGCGGCGCTCAGCGCATCTCTTGAGGAATGGGCGCCGCCCTGGATTTCCGGTTCCACCCGCCGCGAGCATTTTGCGCGCATGGACTTGAGCAGCGCCCTGCGGTCCCGTCTGAGCTACGCGCAAGGTACGATCGTCGATCGGGAGGCGCCGACGCACTTCACCGTTCCCAGCGGATCGCGCATACCCATCGATTATCTGGATGGCGAGATACCGACCTTGTCCGTGCGCCTGCAGGAAATGTTCGGTTTGCACCAGACACCGAGCGTCGCCGCGGGCCGTTTACCCCTGCTGTTGAAGTTGCTGTCGCCGGCGCGGCGCCCGGTGCAGATCACCCGTGATCTCGTCAGCTTTTGGAACCGCGGATATCATGAGGTCAAGAAAGACTTGAAGGGTCGGTATCCAAAGCACTACTGGCCGGAGGATCCCTATACCGCCGAGCCCACGCGGCGCGCGCGGCCGCGCCCCGTTCGATAGCGTCGCGCGAATTCTTTTGCCGGGGACTACAATGCCCGAGGGTGAGGGATTCACCGGATGCCGGCGAATTGACGACTGGATGAAAGACTACAGCAGCCATTTTCGCGAGCTCGTCGAGCAGCAGTTGCCCGACGATGCGCGAATCCTCATGCCGCGCGGCGGACAGGACATGATGATTCTCGCGAGTTGGCGCTTGTCCACCGACTTGTTTCGCGCGGGCAAGCGCTCCCGGATGGTCCGCATCGCCATCTCCGAGGAGGCGATTTCGGACTACGCCCGCGGCAGCGACGATGCGCGGCTCGCGAGCGACAAGCGATTTGTGGCGTGGCTCAAGCGCCAGTTGAGCACCTTCGATCCCAATCATGATTCACCGCTCGGCGTCGAGCCGCCGCCGGTGACGTGGCCGGTCAACACCCTGGCATTGAACGGCTGAGGGGCCGGGTCAAGGCTCGCGCGCATGCACACCCATGAATTGTTCGATGCAACGCCCGTACGGTTGCGCAGCGAGCGCCTCGCGCCGGGCGCCTGGTTGCTGCACGGGTTTGCGCACGACGCGGCTCGATCGTTGCTGGCGGCCGCCGATGCCATCGAGTCCGCCGCACCCTTCCGTCACCTCACAACGCCCGGCGGCTTTCGCATGTCGGTGGCCATGACCAACTGCGGCAGTCTCGGATGGGTCAGCGATGATCGCGGCTACCGCTACCAGGCCAGCGATCCTTTGAGCGGCCGCCCCTGGCCGGCGATGCCGCCGCCATATCTGCAGCTTGCACAAGCGGCTGCGCAGGCGGGCGGGTTTTCTGGATTCGTGCCCGACGCGTGCCTGCTCAACCGCTACGAGCCCGGTGCCCGGCTCACGCTGCACCAGGACCGGGACGAACGCGATTTCACCGCGCCCATTGTGTCAGTCTCCCTGGGGCTGCCTGCGGTATTCCTGTTCGGCGGCAACGCACGCAAGGACAAGCAGCGGCGCGTAGCCCTGCAGCATGGCGACGTCGTGGTTTGGGGAGGTCCTGCGCGCCTGTATCACCACGGCGTGCTGGCGCTCAAAGACGGTCATCACGATATCTTGGGCGCGACACGCCTCAATCTGACCTTCCGCCGCGCCTCCTAGGACGAACCGCTCTCCGCCGCGTCGATTCCCGGTGTGCGCCAACCACTGCGCACGCCCCAGAAGTAGAAGAACAGCGCGGCCACCGCAACGCAAAGCTGATCCCAACCGTACTTGATGAGGTCGGTTCCTTCGAACTCCTTGCTGCCCGCCCAGGACAGCGCGGTGATCGCCAGCAAGTAGCAGAGCAGCCACCACGAAGCGCGCAGATGCCGGTCAAAGTTGGGCCAGCCCTGCTTGCCCTGGTAGTAAAAATACACGGGCATGGGCAGGATCAGCAGCAGCATGATTTCGCCGGTGTGCGGCCAACGCGCCCAGAACAGCATGAGCGTGGCGAGCACGAAAGCGATGGGCGCGAGCAGGGCCAAGCCCGGCACGCGCAGTGGCCGATGCAAATTGGGCGCGGTGCGCCGGAGCACCATGACGCTGATCGGCACCACGAGGTAGGTAATGATGGTGGCCACCGAAATCACGGCCGCAAGCTTGCCCCAGCCGCGGAAAAAGAACAGAAAGATGAAGCTCACCACCAAGTTGAACCACATCGCCGGCCGCGGTATCCCGAAGCGCGGATGCACCCGCCCGAGCACCTCCGGCACGGTGGCGCTGCGCTCCATGGCGTAGATCATGCGAGCGGTGGTTGCGGTGTAGGTAGTACC
>JBARBX010000403.1:0-2908 GCA_049793535.1 Steroidobacteraceae bacterium
GTCCTAGGATTGATCGACAAGCTCGAGCAGGATGATGACGTGCAGAAGGTCTTCCACTCGCTGGCTTAAGGATTGTTCATCCTGTCATCCCTTACCCGACCGCCCGCGTTGTTCTCCCTGAAAGGCACATTTTCAAGGAGCACTTCATGAAGACCATAGTTAAGACGTTGATTTCGTTGAGTATAATCGCGACGGTCATGACCGGTTGCGTGGTCGCCCCGGCAGGCTACTATCACCGCCCGTACTACTACGGCCCCCGGGTCGCAGTCGTCGCGCCGGCACCGGTCCTGGTGGTGCGGCCGTAAACCCCAAGGGTTGAGGACGAGGATGGCGGGGACGGGCACGGGCTCTGGGATACAACGATCCCGTGAGCTCGTGCAATACTCGCGGAAACATGTCGAGACACCCGTTCCGCATCCTCAATGTCTTCACCCACGATCGCGGCGGGCCGCTGAGCGGCAATCCGCTCTGCGTTTTTGAGAACGGAGCCGGGTTCGGCACGCGGATGATGCAAGCCCTGGCCCGGCAGTTCAATTTGTCGGAGACCACCTTCATTCTGCCCTCCTCGAGCGCCGATGCCCGAGTACGGATCTTCACCCCGACCTACGAGATGCCGTTTGCGGGACATCCCACCCTGGGCACAGCCCATGTGTGCCGGGCGCTCGGATTGGGAGGGGACTCGCTGCGGCTGGAAATGCAGGCCGGCCTGATCCCGGTGGTCGCGCAAGGCGACCGCTGGACACTGGCTGCGCCCACCCCGACCTGGCGTGAGGTCGAGGAGTCACGCAGCGATCTGGCCCGGGCACTGGGGCTCGACGCTCAGGATATCGGCGAGCGGCCGCTGTGGGTCAAAGCCGGCAAGGAACAGTTGGTCGTGCCCCTCGCCTCGGTCGAGGCCGTGCGACGAGTGTCGCCGGATGCACAGGCCCTCCGGCAGATTCGCAGTGAAGACGGCATCGGCATGGCCTACGTTTTCGCCTTCACGGGACCCGATAGCGCGCTCGCACGCTTCTTCTTCCCGCAGGGCGCTGCAATTCTCGAGGACCCTGCGACCGGATCGGCGACCGCCAATTTCGGCGGCTGGTGCTTGGGGTTGCGGCGGCCTTTGCCCGTGAACTTAAGTATTGCGCAAGGCGAGTTCGTGGGCCGGCCGTCCTCGCTTTTCCTGCAAGTGGCCGGCGACGGCGGCATTTTCGTGGGCGGAGATGTGCTCGAGATCGGCCGCGGCAGCGTCGATTTGGACGTCGATCCAGGCTAGGCGTGGATCTAGTGGTCGCGGCCGGGGTTCGCTGCGCGGGCGGGTTCACGATTGATGATGCCGTGCGCCCAGCGCACCACCGGCAGCAGACGCGGCGAAACCATGGTCAGCGCCGTGGGCATATCGACCCACCGCGCTTCATGGTGTTCAGGCCTGCCCAGATCCGGGTTCACCGGCAACAGCACCTCCGACCGCTTGCTGCGGGCGATGTAGTAGCGGGAGATCTTGCCTTTGTTGTACGGGCCGGTGTCCATGAATTCGAGACCCCAATCGAAGGACAGGTCGTCCAGCGTCGTCTCTTCCCGAACCTCGCGCAGCGCCGCATCGATCGGTTCCTCGCCCGCCTCGACCAGGCCCTTGGGGAAATCCCAATTGCGATACGCCCGCAGCAGCAGATACTTGAGTTTGCGCTGCGCCAGGGTGACCACGACCACGCCCGAGGACAGCCGATGTGGGGGGGCACTCGTTGACATCCTGACACTCCGGGTACGCGCGGAATCGCCGCCCCAGACTACACCTACTGGCCGCTAGGCGGCTGCGGGGAGCGGCGAGCGGATGAGGTGCTCGAACGCGCCGAGCGACGCCTTCGCTCCCTCACCCACCGCAATGACGATCTGCTTGTAGGGTACTACGGTGCAATCTCCCGCGGCGAATACGCCGGGTACGGAGGTCCGGCCGCGCGCGTCGACCTCGACTTCGCCGCGCGCGGATAGCTGGACCGTGCCGGTCAGCCAGTCGGTATTAGGCTTAAGCCCGATCTGGACGAAGACGCCGGCCACTTCCAGGGTGTGCGGCGCATCGTTTTGCCGATCCTGGTAGGCGAGGCCGACCACGCGATCGCCGTCGCCCAGAATCTCCATCGTCTGCGCACCCGTGATGACGGCCACATTCGGCAGGGTGCGTAATTTGTTTTGCAGTACCGCGTCGGCGCGCAATTGCGTGTCGTACTCGATGAGCGTGACGTGGCTGACGATCCCTGCCAGGTCGATGGCCGCCTCGACCCCTGAATTGCCGCCGCCGATGACGGCGACGCGCTTGGCCCTGAACAGGGGTCCGTCGCAGTGCGGACAGTATGCGACGCCGCGGTTGCGGTACTCGCGCTCGCCCGGCACGTTGATTTCGCGCCAGCGTGCGCCGGTCGCGATGATCACCGAGCGCGCCTGCAACGCGCCGCCGTTGTCGAGCCTCACTCCGATCAAATCCCCTGGAACCAGCGCCTGCGCGCGCTGATGATTCATGACGTCGACCTCGTAGGTCGCCACATGCCCCTCGAGCCCCGCGGCCAGCGCATGCCCTTGGGTCGCCTTCACGGATATGAAGTTTTCGATGCCGACGGTGTCCAGCAGCTGCCCGCCGACGCGTTCCGCCACGATCCCCGTGCGAACGCCCTTGCGCGCCGCGTAGATGGCTGCCGCCGCGCCGGCCGGACCGCCGCCGATCACCAGAACATCGAACGGCGCCTTGGCGCTTAAGCCGGCGGCCTCGCGCGCGGCGGACCCGGCATCCAGCTTTGCGACGATCTCAGCGAGTTCCATGCGGCCCTGCCCGAAGAGCCGGCCGTTGAGGTACACCGCCGGCACCGCCATTATTTGCCGCCTCGCCACCTCCTCTTGAAACAGCGCGCCGTCGATCATGGTATGCCTCACTTTG
>JBARBX010000404.1:0-5070 GCA_049793535.1 Steroidobacteraceae bacterium
CGCCAGCACTCTGCAGCCGCAGCGGCGGCCCCTGCCTGCCGCTGCCCTACAGTTGGCGCCGCTGCGGGCGAGCATCGACCGGATCACGCAAATTACCGTCTGCACCCGCCCATTTCGCGCTCGCGGGCCGCGCCTCGAGGTCGAGCGGATCGGGGAGAAGGTCGTTGTTCATAACTACGGCCATGGCGGCAGCGGCTGGTCGCTGTCCTGGGGGTCGAGCGGCGTTGCCGTAGAACAGGCGATGGCCACCGGCGAGCGCGAGATGGGAGTCATCGGCTGCGGCGCAATGGGCCTGACCTCCGGCCTGCTGGCGCAGCGAACAGGCGCCCGGGTCACCATCTATGCCAAGGATCTGCCGCCCAATGTGCGTTCATCGCTGGCGACCGGCGTATGGACCCCGGACTCGCGAATCTGCCTCGAAGAGTATGCGACCCCGGCCTTCAAGCAAGGCTGGGCGGGGATGGCCCGCCAGTCATTCAAGACTTACCAAACCCTGCTTGGCCTGCCCGGCAATCCGGTGGAGTACATCGACAATTACTTTGTGTCCGATCAAGCCATCGGATCGCGGCGCGGCGGCTCGGCGGCCGACACTCGTCCGCGATTTGCGGAATTGCAGCGCGAGCTCATCCCCGATCTGATACCCGTGCCTACGCAGTTCGATCCCGGGACGCATCAGTTCGCTGAACGCTACCTGAGGCGCAATACGCTGATGATGTTCAATATCTCCGCCTATGCGAGACTGCTGTTGTCGGATTTCATCGCCGCCGGCGGCAAGATCGAGATCAGGGAATTCCACACCCCGGCTGACCTCGGCGGATTGCGCGAAAAGACGCTGATCAACGCCACCGGCTACGGCGCGCGCGCACTGTTCAGCGATGAGTCGATCGTGCCGGTGCGCGGCCAATTGGCCCGCATGATCCCCGAGCCCGGTGTGGACTACGGATTGTTCTACAAGAACGTGGCCTTCGTCCCGCGCCGCGACGGCTGGGTATTTCAAGTCACCGGCGACAGCGACTATTACGGCTACAACGACGATTCCACCGTGCCCGACCGCGCCGAGGCGGAGCTTGCCGTCAACACCATTGCCGAACTGTTCCCAAGCCGTGTCTGACGCGCACGGCCCGTAAAATCCATTTAAACCTTCTCATCGTCGCTCACCTCTAATCGGACAGGTGAGCAGGCGATGACTGGGGAGAATAGGTTGGGGACGGTTCAGATGCTGCAAGGTTCCGGGACGATGGATGCCGCCGCTGAGCCGACCGAACTCATCACGGCGGCCGTCGGCGGGGACATGCGCGCCTTCGAGCACTTGTACCGGCAATTCTCACCGCGAGTCTATGGCCTCTGCCTGCGTCTCACGGGTCAGCGCGAAGCGGCCGAGGACTGCACCCAGGATTCGTTCGTCGCTGCGTGGCGTGCCCTGGCCGGCTTCGAACAGCGCAGCCGCTTCTCGACCTGGCTGCACCGAATAGCGGTTCATTCCGTGCTTGCGCGCCGCCGAGGATTGCGGATCGAGTACGAGGTTCCCGAGCCCGCCGCAGGCCTGCCCGACACGGCCGACCCTGCCGCCGACGGGCCGCCGCTCGACTTGGAGCGTGCGATCGCGCGCCTTCCGGACGGCGCCAGGCACGTGCTGGTGCTGGTGGGCCTGTACGGCTTCAGCCATGCGGAGGCGGCCCACGCCTTGGGGGTCGCCGAAGGCACCTGCAAGGCGCAACTACACCGCGCCCGCGGTCTACTGACCGCGGCGCTGGGATTGGAGCAATCATGAAAGACTCTACTCAAAAGTCCCTGGACGAACTGCTGGCGGACCTGCCGCGCGATATCGCTCCGCCTCGGCATCTGTGGCGCGGAATCGGCCGCCGTCTGTACCCGGCGCCGCGGCGTGCGCGACCGCTGGTGTATGTCTTGGCGGCAGGAGTCGCCGGCGCCTGCCTGGCGAGCGCGCTGACTTGGGCGGTACTGCATGGACGCCCGGCATCGCCTGTGGCGCTGCTGGCGGCACGTACAGTGACTTTCGACGAACCGCGAAACCCGAGATACATCGCTGCGCGCGAAGATCTGGAGGTCGATTTTCGCGAGCGCCTGAAGCTGCTCGACCCCACGACGCGCGCTCGAATCGAAGCCAGCCTCGCGGTCATCCGCCACGCGCACGAAGACATTCGCAAGGCATTGGCGAGCGACCCTGCAAGCCCGGTACTCGAACAACTCTGGCAGAGTACCTGGCACGATGAACTCGACCTGTACGACCACGTCGTACAGGCCACTCAACCCGCGATGACGAGGACTTGATCATGTCGAACGCACTATCTCACGCTCGATCCCGTGGCTGGATCGCAATAGCCGGGGCGGCGGCTCTCATCGTTCCCTGGTCGCTGGTCCACGCCGGCAAGACGATTCAGGAACACCGCGCCGCCGATCCACAGGGCGATATCGAGATCGTCAACGTCTCGGGGCTGGTCGAGGTCGATGGCTGGGACCGCAGCGAGGTCGAGGTCAGCGGCACGACCGGCGACAATGTGGAGCGAGTCGACGTCACCAGCTCGGGCAACCGCACGTCCATCCGCGTCGTGCCCCGAACGCGGCTCGGTTGGGGCACCGACTGCGAGGCGCATCTCGTGGTTCATGTGCCGGCCAAGAGTGCCGTCATGGCGTCGCTGGTCAGCTCCGACTTCAACGTGGCAGGCCTTCTGGGCATGCTGAAGGTGCAAACGGTGAGCGGCAATGTGACCGGCGACGCGGGCGGCGATGTCAGCGCGACCGTGATCAGCGGCAATGTGCGGCTGACGGCGCGCGCAGCCAAGATGATCGAGATCAAAACCATCAGCGGCGATATCCGCCTGACGGGCGGGGGCGGCGAGGTGGACGTGACCACGGTGAGCGGCAGCGCCACTCTGGAGCTGGCGGACGTGACCCGCGGCCGATTCAAGAGCGTGTCCGGCGATCTCACGGTCGCATTGGCGCTGGGAACGGATGGGCAGATCGACAGCGAGTCGGTCAGCGGCAGCATCGACATGAAATTTGCCGCGGCCCCGGTCGCCGAATTCGACGTGCAGTCCTTCAGCGGCGATATCAGGAATTGCTTCGGACCCAAGGCCGTGGAGTCGCGCTATGGTCCCGGGTCGCGGCTGGCATACAAGGTCGGGGAGGGTCACTCCCGCGTGCGGATCAACACCAAGAGTGGTGATGTGCGGCTGTGCGTAAAGGGCATGAAGAGTGCCGATGCGACGCCGCGGTCGTTGCCGCCGGCGTTGGCGCAGCTCAGGGTGATTCGGATCAGGGTGCCTTACGTTTTTTAATGCGCCCTCACGTGCGCGCGGCGCTCGATCAAAAGCTCGCGCAGCACCGAGCGATGGCAGCGGGACTCATCGACACAGTAGCAGCCGACCGAGAAATCAGCCTGGTGAGACAGAGCTGCGAGAACATTCAGCAGGGCGCTCGCGTCGGTCGCGCTCATTTCGCGGCGGTATTTGCTCACGAAGCGTTTCCAGTCCTGATCCGATCGAGCTGCCAGGGCCTGTTTGACCAGGTCCGGACTCGGCGCCAGCAGGGGCAGCCACACATCATAATAATTCTTTGCGGCGTACTCCGATTTACGAACGCCGCGCGGAGGGCGCCTCACGGTGCCGAGCCGCAGACCCTCACCCGCGAAGCGCTCGGAGCCAAGTCGAACGATTCGAATGGCCATGAGCTTACGATCCCAAGTCGCCTTCGTGCCAACCGCCGCCCAAGGCTTTCACCAACAGAATGCTGGCGTTCATCCGGCGAACTTGAATCGCCACGTTCGATAGTTGCGCCTGCAATGCCGTGGTTTCAGAGGTCGCGACCTCGAGATAGGTGACCAACCCTGCCTTGTACCGATACTGCGCCTGCTGCAAGGCTTGGGCGGTCGCCGTCACCGCCGCCGCTTCACTGCCGCTTTCCTGCTGTAATTGCCGAAGTGCCGCCAGGCTGTCTTCGACCTCCTGGTAGGCCACGAGGACGGTGTTGCGATAGCCCGCGACCTGTTCATCGTAGATGGCCCTGGCCTGCGCGGTTTGAGCACGATGCCGGCCGGCGTCGAACACCGTCAGCACCCCCGAAGGACCCACGGACCACAGCCGGCTCGGTGCATTCAGCCAGGTAGAAGACTTCGTGCTGTCGACGCCCGCGGCCGCGGCAAGGCTGAATACCGGAAAATCCGCGGCCCGTGCCACGCCGATTGCGGCATTGGCGGCCGCCACCCGGCGTTCCGCCGCGGCAACGTCGGGACGGCGCTCGAGCAGCGAGGATGGCAAGCCCGGATCGATGGGCGGGGGCACCAATTGCGGCGGCAGCGGATTCGGATCGGTATGGAACACCGAGGGATTCTCTCCGACCAGCACGGCGATGGCATGTTCGCTCTGCGCGCGCTGCAATCGAATGTCGGCGGCCTGAGTTCGAGCCGTCTCTAGCTGCGCTTGCGCCTGCGCCACATCCGCGAGCGCCGCGCCGCCGCCGCGATAGAGGTTCTGTGTCAAGCGCAGCGACTGGGCATAGTCGGCCACGGTCTTGTCGAGCAGCGCCTGCTGACTGTCTTGGGCGCGCAGCGTGAAATAGTCGATCGCGAGCTCCGCCTGAATCGACAGACGGAGAGTCGCAAGATCGGCGACGCTCGCCTGCTGGCCGGCCTTTGCCGATGCCGCGGCATTGCGTACTCGGCCCCAAAGATCCAGCTCGTAGGAGAAATCCGCTTCCAAATCGAAGTTGTTGTAGACCGGGCGGGCGCCGGGCGGGAACGTCGGCGAGTTCACGGAGGCCCGCGAGCGTGTCGCGGAAGCGCCGGCCGACAAGGCTGGGAACAAATCGGCCCGTGCGATCCGGGTGACGGCCCGCGCCTGCTGCAGCCGCGCGAAGGCCGCCTTCAAATCCTGGTTGGCGGCCTCGGCCTTCGCTTCCAGCAGGTCGAGTTGCGGATCTTGCAGCACCGTCCACCAGGCGCCGCGGTCTCGGTTGTCCTGGGGCTGCGCGGTTTTCCAGTCGCCGGATTCCTGGTATGCGGCGGCGGCCGGCGCACTGGCCGGTGTTTCATACGCGGGCGCAAACGAACAC
>JBARBX010000405.1:0-3513 GCA_049793535.1 Steroidobacteraceae bacterium
GGCGGAGGTCGCCGCAGGCGGGGCCGCCGCTGGAGCCTCGGTTGGGGTTGGGGTTGGTGCTGGCGCTGTCGCCGACGCGGCAGCGGCGGCCGGCTCCATCAGCAGGATCAGCGATCCTTCGGAAACCTTGTCGCCCTGTTTGAGCTTGACCTGAGTGATGCGGCCCGCCACCGGCGCCGGCACGTCCATCGCCGCCTTCTCCGTTTCGATGGTGATCAAGGGCGTCTCTTTGTCGACCTGTTGGCCGTCCTTGACCAGAACGTCGATGACGTCGACGTTCTTGAAGCCGCCGATGTCGGGAACCAGAACTTCCATGGGTTGGGTCACAGTGCCGCCTAAACCGACAGAGGATTGGGTTTTTCCGGATCGATCCCGAAGGCCTGCATGGCATCGGACACCGTCTGCTTGTCGATCTTGCCGTCGTCCGCAAGGGCTTTGAGGGCCGCGATCGCCACATAGTGCCGGTCCACCTCGAAGAAGCGGCGCAGCTCCGCCCGGGAGTCGCTGCGGCCATAACCGTCCGTACCCAATACCGAGTAGCGGCCGGGGATCCACTGACGAATTTGATCCGCCACCGTCTTTACATAATCGGTGGCCGCGATGAAAGGCCCCGTGCGATCCGCCAGCGCCTGTTGAATATATGTCTGCCGAGCCGGCTCGTTCGGATGCAGCAGATTGCTGCGCTCTATGGCGAGCGCGTTGCGGCGCAGCTCGCTGAAGCTCGTGACCGAATACACATCGGCGGGCACACCGTAGTTCTTCTCCAGCAGTTCCGCCGCCGCCAGAACCTCGCGCAGTATCGTCCCGGAACCGAACAGGGTGACCCGCACCTTGCCGCGTCCGCCGATTTGCAGCAGGTACATGCCGTTCAAAATACCCTGCGCCACGCCCGCCGGCATCGCCGGATGCGCGTAGTTCTCGTTCATGCAGGTGATGTAGTAGAAGATGCTTTCCTGTTCCTGGTACATGCGCCTCAGGCCATCCTGCACGATCACGGCGAGTTCATAGGCGTAGGCCGGATCGTAGGCCACGCAATTCGGAATCATGGTCATGACGAGCTGACTGTGCCCGTCCTGATGCTGCAAGCCCTCGCCGGCGAGCGTGGTGCGGCCCGCGGTGCCGCCCACCAGAAAGCCTCGTGCCTGACTGTCGCCCGCCGCCCACATGAAATCGCCGACTCGCTGAAAGCCGAACATTGAGTAGTAGATGTAGAAGGGCACCATGCTGACGCCATGATTCGAGTACGCCGTCGCAGCGGCGAGCCAGGAGCACAAACTGCCCGCCTCGTTGATGCCTTCCTCGAGAATCTGTCCCTGCTTGTCCTCGCGATAGAACATGAGCTGTTCGGCATCCTGCGGCGTGTAGAGCTGCCCGACCGAGGAATAAATACCGATCTGCCGGAACATGCCTTCCATGCCGAAGGTACGTGCTTCGTCCGGAACGATGGGTACGATGTGCTTGCCGATATTCTTGTCCTTGACCAGAGCGGTGAGTATGCGCACCAGTGCCATGGTCGTGGAGATTTCCCGATCCGCCGTGCCTTCCAGCAACGAGCTGAATGCCTCCAGCGGCGGCACTACCAGGGGTGGCGCGGCCGAACTGCGTGCAGGCAGATAGCCGCCGAGAGCGGCACGGCGCCCTTGCAGGTACTTCAGCTCTTCGCTGTCCGCCGCGGGCTTGCGGAACGTCAGCCCCGCGATCTCTTCATCCGTAATTTGAATATTGAAGCGATCGCGCACTTCCTTGAGCGCCTCGTCGCCGAGCTTCTTCTGTTGATGGGCCGAATTCAGGCCCTCGCCCGATTTGCCCATGCCGAAACCTTTGATGGTTTTGGCCAATATTACGGTGGGGGCTCCCTTGTTCGCGACGGCGGAGGCGTAGGCGGCATAGACCTTCTGCGGATCGTGGCCGCCGCGATTCAGGTGCCAGATCTCCTCATCCGACATATTGGCGACCATCTCCTTGAGCTCAGGGTACTTGCCGAAGAAATGCTCGCGTACATAGGCACCCCCTTTGGACTTGAAGTTCTGGTACTCCCCGTCCACGCACTCTTCCATCAAGCGTTTGAGCAAGCCCTTTTGATCGCGTTCAAGCAGCGGATCCCAGCGTGAACCCCACACGACCTTGATGACATTCCAGCCGGCGCCCAGGAAGGCCGCTTCCAGTTCCTGGATGATCTTGCCGTTGCCGCGCACCGGGCCATCCAGACGCTGCAGATTGCAGTTGATCACGAAGATCAGATTGTCGAGCTTCTCGCGCACCGGCATGGTGAGCGCCCCCATCGACTCGGGCTCGTCCATTTCGCCATCGCCCAGGAACGCCCAGACCTTGCGGTCGGATGACGGAACGATGCCGCGATGCTCGAGGTAGCGCACGAACCGCGCCTGGAAAATCGCCTGCATCGGGCCCAATCCCATCGACACGGTGGGAAACTGCCAGAAATCCGGCATGAGCCATGGATGCGGATACGAGGACAGGCCGCCGCCCTTGACCTCCTGACGAAAGCGCAGCAGCTGGCCTTCGTCCAAGCGGCCCTCGAGGTAGGCGCGCGCGTAAATACCCGGACTCGAATGGCCCTGCATGAAGATCATGTCCCCGGGATGCGAGTCGCTCCTGGCGCGCCAGAAATGATTGAAGCCGACTTCGTAGAGCGTCGCAGCCGACGCGTACGATGCGATGTGCCCGCCGTATTCCGAATTCAGGCGATTTGCCTGCACCACCATGGCAAGCGCATTCCAGCGGATGTAGGCCTCATTGCGCCGCTCCAGCGACCGGTCGCCGGGATAGTCGGGCTCCTGCGCCCTGGAGATGGTATTGAGATACGCGGTGTTCGGCTTGAAGGGCAGGTACGCGCCGGAACGGCGCGTGAAGTCCACCAGCTTTTCGAGCAGGAAGTGCGCGCGTTCCGGCCCCCGCGAGCGCATGACTGAATCGATGGATTCCAGCCACTCCTGCGTCTCGATGGGATCAATGTCTTCATACGGCGAATGTTGAGTCATAAATGCACACGCCCACGCGTCCTGTTAAGATGGCAGGCACGTTACAGCGCCGATGCGCCGACTGCCAACGATATCTCGATTTCTGAACTGTTGGCGCTATCTTCGGGGTTTGGTTTTTCACGGTCAAGCAAGGGATTGGCTTGCGGTTTTACGATATGCCCACTCGCTTGCCCTTCGACCAGCTGCTCGTGCCGGTGCGCCAAATCCGTGCGCGGATCACCGCGTCCTTGCTCACCCGCTACTCCAGCGCCCTGGTGTTCTTGCCGCTCGCCCCGACCGAAGCGGACTGGAAAACGCTGCCGCACGGCGCGGTGCTGCGCGACCTGTACACGCGCAAGGTGCGCAAAGCCGGCGATTGCTTTCATCTGCGGGTCGGCGCGCGTGCGCAGACGCTGCTGATCGTGGCATGCCTGGCCGACGAGGCGAGCGCCTTCGAGCGATTGCAGGCATCCGGCAAGCTCGCGCGCAGTGCCTTGGATGGCGAGCCGCAGACGCTGCTGGTATGGCAGCAGGG
>JBARBX010000406.1:0-7019 GCA_049793535.1 Steroidobacteraceae bacterium
GGACAGGCAGACGGTTCGCGAGCGGACCATGCCGCGCGTGCCGCTGCCGCGAAGGTGCGGCGAGCGCCAGAACACCCGGTCATCGCGCCGCACCAGGTGTCCGCGCACGTGGTGCAGCCGCGGCGACTGCCGGCCGGAAGGTTCGCTACCGCCGGTATCCGTGCCCCAGACTGCGTCGAGCGAGGCGTGCACTTCGATGTGATCGAGCAGCGGCGCGCGGCCGTTCGCCATCCGCTTGCGATTGAGCGCCGCCCGCGAGACGGGCACCGAACGAGTCGCGTCCTTGGCGGAGAGCAGCAGGAAAAACGCCAGGAGCAGGGGTACATCCCTGGCTACAGCCGCCAGACAGGCGTGAACCACCTGGCGCTGCGCCGTGGGGCTGGTCGCCGCGGCTCGATAGTAGGCGGCCCACGGCTCATCGAATCGAAATTTCACATGATCGAGCAGCGAGCTCATCGCCGCATTGGCCGAATCGTTAACGGTCGCGAATCCTCCGGCCAGCACGCCGGCAAGATCCGCAGCCGACGCCTGGCCGCCGCGCAGGTCAATATGGGTTTCGAGGGGAGACAGAACCACGTCCGCGGACTCTTCGGCCGCGGCGTCGACCCAAAAGGTCCTGGCAATCGAATGATGGCCATCCGCGGAGCCCTGCAACAGAACTCCCACTCGCCGGCCCGACGCAGCCGCATCGTATTCGGTGACCGTCCCGGTCTCGTAGATCACCTGCTGGTGGACGGCATCGTTCCATTCGACCCAGAGCCGCGGCGCCGGCACCCGCAACAGATCCAGGCACCCCGCGAGGCGTGCGCCGTCCGCGAACGCCAACTCCGCACTGGCGCGAGTCAGGTCATCATTGAGCACGAAGCGCAACGGGCAATCCGCGACTCGCGACGCATACTGGCTGGCGCCGGTGACCTCGAACGGGAGCGCCGCGGCTCCATCGAGAGCCAGATGCAGCGGTGCATGACAGCGGGCAACTCTATCCAGCAGGCGCATCGCGGGAACCCTTCAGTGCACGTCAGACGACGTACCTAATGAGAGCCGCTTACGGGCGGCCGCGTCCGCGGCTTGCCAACGAGATCGTCCCGCTGAGCGACGATTTCGTCCCAAGGCAAAGGTGAGATGGCGCCGCGGCGGTCCGCCGGCGAATCAGGAAGTCAGTTTGAAGGCGATCGGGGCTCTGACCGTGGCATCGATCGCCTTGCCGTTCATCCCCGCCGGGATGAACTCCATGGTCTCGTAGAATTGCAGCACGGCGTCGTCGAGAAGCGCGGAGCCCGAGGAACCGACGATGGCAGCGCCGGTGGCGCAGCCCGTGCTGGATATTTTCAATGACATGAGCACCAGCCCCTCTTCACCCAGCCTTCGGCTGGTGGTGGGATAAAAATCATCCAGCGAACGGGTCAGCCGGCCGTATTTGGGAGATCGGGTGCCCGAGGTTTCCGCCACCGGCGCCGGACAGGGTGAAATGCGATTTCGATAGGTCGCAGCGGCGAGATTCGCCCGATAGACCAAGCGGCTGCGTTCCTCGACGTACGTCTCCTTCAACTGGCGGGCAAGTTCCGCCCATGCTGGCTCGGGAGCGCCGCCGTCGAGCGCCTTGAGCAGCGCCGCCTCGGCTGCGAGCACCGCCGCCTCGTGCGGGGTATCCGGCGGCAGGTGGTTGCGCGACAGAAAAGCACCCCACATATCACGGTTGTGCGTCACCGCCGGATATTGTTTCCAATAGCCGCTGAGGGCCTGGAGACGTTCTCGCTGTTCGCCGGCCGAGGCGCTGGCGTCGAGCGGGGCTTTGACAATGAACTCACTCACATCGTCGCTGACCTGGCGGCCGCGAATATCCCGGCCCGCCAGCGCTTCGACGTTCTTCGCCCAGGCGACCGCCTGCTGCGACAGATCATCGATCGCCGCCCTATCCGTCGCAGCCCTCGTGGACGGGGCGATGGACATTGCCGCGGCCGCGATGGCGGGCAGGTCATCGCCGATCCCGGGCTCGAGTACTGAAGTCGCGGCCGCCAGGGCTTGCAGCGACCGATCCGCATCGTTGCGGCTCGGATGTCCATCGAGGTGCAGCGTCAAGCCGTACAGCAGATTCGAGGACACCGTTCCTGATTTCTTCCCGGACACATCCAGCACCCGGGACACGGCGTATTCTTCGGTGGTTTCCCGGGTGATCTCGCCGTCGTAGGGGCTGCGGCGGTCGCGCATGCTGGCGAACTTGTTGCGCAGTTCCAGTTTGGCGCTACCCGGTGGGCGCTCGCGGCGCCAGACCCCGACGGCCGCGATATTCCGGTCGTCGCGGTTCCACCACGCTTCCTTGATTTCCCAGCTGACTCTCGGCCCATCGTTCATGAAGCCCATGATCAGGCTGAGCTGGCTCTTGTCGGAGATCGTCAGCACGTCGGGCGGGACGGAGGAGACGAAGCGGCGCGTGCGCAGGGTCCACTTCGGAGTCGACTCGAGCTTCACATCGCTCAAACCGGCCGGCAGCAGCGTCCGCCGCCGCAGGTAGGATCGCCACTGCGCCAATGTGCCGATATACGACACATCCATCTGCCCGGCGACCAACCGGCCCCGATCCAGGGCTTCATGCAGCGCGGCGGACGGTGCATACACGACGAAACTGGCGTAGCCATCCGGCGTCGGCAACGACAGCGCCACCAGGTAGAAATTCATGAAAGGTACGCCCCACACGCGCTCCTGCCACTTGCGGCCGTAGGGATCGGTGAAAATAGTGTCGTTTTGGGCCGCTCCGAGCGAGATGACTCTCACCTGATCCGAACCCACCTGGCGGCGGAGATTCAATGCCTTGAGCGCGAGATCCATGAACGCCTTGGAGTCGCCGTAGAACGCATCGTCGGCCGCGGAATCGGAGCGCACCAGGCGCACGAGCGCCCCGGTTGCCGCGACCGCCACGCTGACGGAACCGTCCCCGGGCAGATCCGTCGTCGCGTACGTGGGTTCCGGCGCGTTCCAAATCCCGTCGGATTGCTGCACGATCAGTCGCGGGCGAAATCCATTGGCCTCTGCGTCGAACAGCAGCGCTTCCGATCCTAAGCCTTTGGGAAACAGGGTGCCGGCATAGGTGTTGAGCAGCAGATCGCGCGCCTCGTCGTTGTGGCGGGCAATGAGAGCCAGCACCGCCTTGACGAAATCCGGCCAGGTCAGAGGCAGACCAAAGCCATCCTTGAACGCATAGGTATAGGTTCCATGCAAGTAAGGCAGGGCGACGAGCTGGCGTTGATCGAAGCGCGCCTTTGCACGATCCCCATCCAGCACCCGGCCGATGGGCAGGGAGTAATTCAGGTTTTCGTTCGGCGACTTGCCGATCACGACACCGATGACTTTGCCGTCGCTGTCGAGCAGCGGACCGCCGCTGTTTCCCGGCGATGCGGCGGCGGAGAAGCGTATCCATTTCCAGAGCCCGTCCTGGTCCTCGGCGGTCTCCGAGGTATAGAGACCGTCGCGGATCACGATCCCCTCGCCGAGCGCGTTGCCCACCGCCAGCACCGGATCGTCCAATTTCGGTTGTCGATTGACCGCGAAACCCGCCGGGGCCGGATCGTTGAGCAGCGAGAACACGACGAAATCCTCATGCTGCGAGAATCGCAGGATGCGGTCGATGGCGAACACCGTGCCATCCGACCGGCGCAGGGCGGGCATCCCGTACTGGCTGCCAATTCCCAACCCAATCACATGGGCGGCGGTGACGTAGGTATTGTTTCCCAGCGCGAACGCGGTGCCGATGGATTGATAGGCGTCATTGCGCTCGATGAAAGGCAGGAGATCCAACGGCAACGGCTTCTCGTAGGTGACCGGATCCTTCTCCGGCTTCTTCATCACCACCTCGAACGTCGCCACGCGAATCGCGTGCTGCAACTCCGGTGTGACCGTCGCATGCGCCGCGGGAGACGCGCACAAGGTGAACCCCGCGATGAGGCAAAGGCAAAATCCCCGCACTGCTCCCTCTCAAGATGGCGCCCGCCGACGCGGCGTTGGCGCCATCTTACAGGAGGCCGGAGCTATGCTTAGTTCGAACTCGGCAGCGCCGGACCATTCGGAGACCCGAGGCCTGTGCACGCATCCCAGCCCTGGGCTGCCTCGAAGTCGCCGTTGTTGCCGCTGACAATGTCACGCAGCGCCTGCGGCCGGCCGTACAGCATGGGGTTCAAATATCCCGCGCTGGTCCCCGTGCTTTGATTGATGCGGGCGATCAGCCCGGCCCACAACGGCGCCACGGCGCTGGTGCCGCCGATGACGGTGTCGGTGCCGTCGATCCGCACCATGTACCCCGTGTCCGGATCGGCGTCGCCGGCTACATCGGGCACTCCGCGCTTGGTCAGGGGTACGGTCGTGCCATTGCTATGGGTCGCCGATTTGCCCGTCTGCCAACCCGGCGTCGGGAAAAAGCCGCTCATGCCGCCGCCGCTCGCCCCGCCGTTCGCGCCGTCATTCCACACCACTTCGCTGGTGATTGCCGTCGGCGAGGCGTGCAGGCTGGTGCCGCCGCAGCCGAGGGCATAGGGGCTCGACGCCGGAAAATCCACGTGATCGGCGCCGTCGGCAACGCCGTCGGAGGAACCGCTGTCGCCGGAGGCGACGCACACGGTAATGCCCATGGTTGCCGCGGCTTGAAAGGCCTCGTCCATGGCCGTCATCGCCTGCGCGGTCCACGTCGACTCGGGACCGCCCCAACTTATGGAAATAACGGACGGTCGGTTGGTCGCGTCGTGAATCGCGGTGGTCACCGCGTCGAGAAATCCCGCATCGGTGTTGGGGCTGAAGTACACCACGATGTTCGCGGCGGGCGCGATGGACCCCACGACCTCGATGTCGAGCATGACCTCGCCGTCCGGGCCGTCCACCTGGCCCGTGGGCGCATTCGTGCCATGGTCCACCGACACGGCCGAGACCTTGGGCGATCCCACCTTCAGCCCACTGAAGTAGGCATTCAAGTCCGCGGCACGATATCCGCCTCCGAGTTCGATGATGGCCACGCACTGGCCTGCGCCGGTGCCGCTGGGGAAGCCGTACAAGGAGGCCACCTGCAGCGGCGTGAAAGACACGGATGCCTGTGCGCCGTCCTGCTTTTTATTGCTGGTGCCCGGCCGAAGTCTGAAATGAGGTTTCGCCTGCGGCCGATTATCGAGTCCCAGTACGGCTTCCACGACTCCGTCCAATTCCGCCGGAAGTTGGATGGCTCCGGTACGGCCGCGATAGGTGGCTCCTGACTCGACGCTGAACTGACGCAGCTGCACCGAAAACGCCTCGCTGAATTGTTCCACCGTTCCGGAAAGAACGACGGTACGGCGTGCGGCGTGCTCCAGAGCCACGATCAGCCCATGGGCGGCGGCAAACTTGCGGATTGCCGCCAGATCGGCCGGATCGGCACCGTGCTCCTCGGCGAACTCCTCCCGGCTCAGGTATTTGACCGAGCGATTTCCCGCCGCCAGATCGGCCACGCGCGTTTGCAGCGCCTGGCGGGCGCAGCGCCTGACGATCACGCTCACTTCAAGCCGCGCTTTTAGATCGGCTGGTGCGAGCAGTCGCGCGCCGCGCATTGGGGCGCGCTCGCTTCCCTTCAAAGTTACTTTGGCCATGGCTAGTCCTCGCGATGGTATGTGTCGGGCTTTCTCGCCGGTGATCGCGCCGGAGTATCGCGCTAACGCGCCAGGCTTGCACCCCTAAAGTCTTGAGGGCCGCCCTCACCGGGGCCTTTGTTGCATTCCAGCACGCCGGGCCCGTCCCGTGGCGTGCGGCCGGAGTCCATATGCGCGACAATGCGCGGCACAACAAGATGCCCTGGGGAGTTCCAGTGACTCACGCTGCAATCATCGGCTGGGGCAAGTGCCTGCCACCGTCCGTCCTGACCAATCACGACCTCGCCACCTTCCTGCCCACGGACGATGCGTGGATCACCTCGCGGACCGGCATGAAGGAGAGGCGCATCTCTCACGTGCCCGGGATCGAGCTGGCCATCACCGCGGCACGCCGCGCCATCGCCTGCGCAGGCCTGCGCGGCGAGGACATCGAGCTCGTCATCTACGGCAGCTGCAGCAACGATGAAACCGTTCCCAACAGCGCCTCCGGCGTGCAGCAGCGCATCGGCGCGACGCGCGCGGCATCATTCGACGTCAACACCGCCTGCACCAGCTTCATGTACGGGCTGTCGATCGGCTCCTCGATGATCAAGACCGGCATCGCCAAGAACGCGCTGGTCATCGGCGTCGAACTCATCTCGCAATACCTGGACTGGGACAACCGCAATGTGGCCGTGCTGTTCGGCGACGGCGCCGCCGCGGTCGTGCTGCAGGCCTCGGAGCAGGCGAGCGGGGTGATCGCCGAGAAGCTCGCGTGCTATGCGGACTCGCGGCACATCCTGCGCGTGCGCGGGATGGGAACCATGTATGCCAATATGGGCGTGCTGTTCGGACAGACCTGCTGGGATTTCGACGGCCAGGAGATCTTCCGCAAAGCCGTGCAGGGCATGAGCGAAGCCAGCCTGGAGGTGATGCGCCGCGCGGGCGTGACCATGGATGACATTGCGCTGGTGGTGCCGCATCAAGCCAACCTGCGCATCATCGACGCGGTCGCCAAGCGCGCGGGCGCGGGACCGGACAAGGTGTATCTGACGGTGCAGAAGTACGGCAACATGAGCGCGGCCACGGCGCCGGTCGCACTGGTGGAGGCGGTGGAGGAAGGCCGCGTGACGCCCGGGAGCCTGGTGCTGATGCCTGCGTTCGGCGGCGGACTGACCCTGTCGGCACATTTGGTGCGCTGGGGCGAGCGTACGACACCGCTCGAGGCCAGCGACGCCGAGCTGCCGCCCAGCCCAAAGACCGCGCTCGAGCTGGTGAATGAGATTCGTGCGCAGAAGCAGCTAGGGCAGGCCGAAGCACGCCGCTTCGAGACCTTGCAGTTTGCGGAGAACCGGACTTGAGCGCGCGGCGCGGCGGCCTGCGTCAGACCGGTGCCAGCGCGGCGCTCGAGCGCATGACTTCATCGAGCGCCACATAGCC
>JBARBX010000407.1:0-2947 GCA_049793535.1 Steroidobacteraceae bacterium
GGGTACGTCGGCGCCGATGGCGGCGCCGCAGTCGATCCTGACGGCTACGAGATCGAAGTCGCCGGCGTCCGCCACCCGGCCACCGCGTCCCTGCGTCCCCTGTTCGACCCGAAGAACGAGCGAATCAAGTGTTGACGCGCGGCGACACATCGGAGGTATGGTTATGAGTGAATCCGAACTAATCGCAACCCTGGCTGCGGATACCCGAATCGGCTATAGCTTGAAGCGTCAGTTCTACTGCGACGATCAGGTGTTCGCTGCGGACATGGATCGAGTCGTCGGCCGCAAGTGGCTCGTCGCCGGACATATCGACCGGGTACGCAACAAGGGCGACTACTTCCTGTTCAAGATCGGCGATGAATCCATCATCGTCGTGCGCAGCGGTGAATCGACCGTCAACGCCTTCTACAACGTCTGCCGCCATCGCGGGTCGCTGATCTGTACCAAGCCCGAGGGGCGTGTCGCGCGCTTCACCTGCGGCTATCACGCCTGGAGCTACGGACTCGACGGGACGTTGCTCGCGGCGCGGCTGATGCCGGCGGATTTCTCGAAGCAAGACAACGCCCTGCAACGCTGTCACGTTCGAGTGTTGCACGGCTTCATATTCATCAACTTATCCGATCAAGAGCCGGTGGATTTCGACGCGACGTTCGCGGATCTTGAGCCCTACCTCGATTTCCACGGTTTTGCGGAGGCGAAGATCGCGCATGCGCAGTCCTATCCCACCACCGCCAATTGGAAGCTGATCGTCGAGAACTTCGTCGAGTGCTATCACTGCGCACCGGCACATCCGGAATTCTGTTCCATGCATCCGCCCGAGGCCCTCATCGCCTTCGGCGCCGGACCGAGTTCGGGGCCCGCCGATGCGGTGGAAAAATACCTGCCGGCGCTCAGGGCCTGGGAGGCGCGGGCGGCAACTCTCGGGAGGCCTCTCGGCAGCGTCGACGACGGCCCGGGATCATCCCACCTGCGGCTGCTGTTGCAGCGGACGATTCGGGAAGGGTATGAAAGCGAGACACAGGACGGCAGGCCGGCCTCCTCGTTGATGGGCAAACGTCTGGGGTTCGACCAAGGACGAATGTATCTGTCGTTCAGCCCCTTCACGCAGCTGGTCGCGACCAATGATTTCGCGGTGTTGTTTCTATTCACGCCGCGTAGCACCATGCACACCGATGTGGATCTCTATTGGCTGGTTGACGGCAATGCGTCGCAGGTCGACGTCAAACGAATGATCTGGGGCTGGGATGAGACCACGAAGCAGGATAAGGAGATCACGGAGAACAATCAGGCCGGCATCTTGTCGAAGCATTATCGGCCGGGCCGCTATTCGGAGCACGAGCGCCGGGTGGTGACCTTTCAGCAGTGGTACTTGGGGCAGTTCGGACATTCGCTTGCGTGACATCAATTGAATTGAGGAATGCCATGCCGGGGCTCGATTTGAAGGATATCGGCCGATCGGTGGTGAAGCTCCGGGCCGAGGTGCCGGAAGACGCGTTTACGGCGGGCGTCTTGGGATCGCTGCGCACCGGCAACGGAGTGGTCATCAACGCCGACGGATTGGTGTTGACCATCGGCTACCTGGTGACGGAGGCCGCCGATGTGTGGCTGACCACCCCGGACGGACGGGAGCTCGCGGCCCATCCCCTGGCTTACGATCAGGTGACCGGGTTCGGATTGGTGCTGCCGCTCGAGAAGCTGGACATGGCGCCCATTCCCTTCGGATCGTCCGCGGACTTGAGGGTGGGCGACCGGGCGTTCGTCGTGAGCTCTCCGCTGTTCGCGGAGCCGCAGCCGGTGCAGATCTTCGCGCGGCGCGAATTTGCCGGCGCCTGGGAATATTTGTTGGAGGACGCCATCTTCGCCATTCCGGCGCACCCCCATTGGTCGGGCGCCGCCCTGCTCGACGGCGACGGTCGTTTGGCGGGCGTGGGGTCCTTGCTGGTCAGCGAAATGACCGCGGGCCAGGAAATCAACGCCAACATGTTCGTGCCCATCGATTTGCTGCACCCCATTCTCGAGGACTTGACCATGCGCGGCCGGGCCTCGCGCCAATCGCGCCCATGGCTCGGCCTCTATGCCGTGGAGATGACCGGCAAAATTTATGTGACGGGGGTGGCCGAAGGCGGTCCTGCGCAATTGGCCGACATTCGCGAGGGCGACATGATCAGTCACGTGGCACAACACGGGGTGGCCACCCTGCCCGACTTCTACCGTCGCCTGTGGGCGGTCGGCCCGGCCGGGACCGGAGTACCGTTGACCGCAATTCGCGGCGGCACTCGCCTGCATTTGAAGGTGCGCTCCGTGGATCGAGGCGCACTGCTCAAGCGGCCGCAAGCGCACTAGGGGCGGCGCCGGACGTATGCCAAATCCTCGGCCGTCACGCCGGTAATCTTCAATCTATCGGCCAAACCCAGTCACTCTCCTCTATCGGTGCTCACCCGGAGTCGGATACCTGAAAACGCCGGTGCATCATGTACTCGGCCAGCCGCAACGTCCGTGCTAAGGCTCTGCAGCCAGTCCAAATCGAGCTTGCGCTGTGCCTCGAGGTGCTTAAGTAGGTGAAGTGCGCCCCTGCCTAGCATTGGTGAGAGCTCCTCCTTGATTCTTGCCAGCTCGTTGATAGCGCTTTTCTGGCGAGCCACTTTCTCGCGCAACAACGCCGCCACAAGCGATCCATCGCACAGGTGCAGGAATAGCATTGCGACGTAAAGTGTTTGAGCAACCGCACCTGGCAGTTCGAATTGCTCGTGCAGCAATTGTTGAAAGCGTTGCTTTCCTGACGGCGTTATCCGGTACACCGTCTTGATGCCGCCGCGCACAACGCGCTTCTGCGAGACCGGCGCTATCAATTTCTTCATGCTCAATTGGCGAACGGCGTAATACAGCGTCCCGACGTCCACATCGGTGAAGCACTGGATCATGGCGTTCGTCAGCCGTCGCTTAATTT